>JAUWCW010000293.1 GCA_030609125.1 Candidatus Rokuibacteriota bacterium | reverse complement strand
GGTTTACCGGGTCGGGGACGAGGGTCCCCTGGAGGTGGCCGCCGCCGTCAAGGAATACCTCGCCGCTCTTCGCGCGGAGCTTCCCGAAGGGGTCCACCTCGGCCTCTGGCAGGATTCGTCGGAAATATACCGGCAGAGGATAAACCTGCTTCTCAGAAATGCCGCTCTTG
Organism: Candidatus Rokuibacteriota bacterium; assembly: GCA_030609125.1. GTDB lineage: Bacteria > JAUVQV01 > JAUVQV01 > JAUVQV01 > JAUVQV01 > JAUWCW01. The sequence goes on along the minus strand of JAUWCW010000293.1, from coordinate 3,221 downwards.
GCCTCACCCTGGTGCTGCTGATCCTCGGTCTCTTTCTCGAGCTGCGGCTGGCCTTCTGGGTCACCATGGGAATTCCGATCTCCTTCCTCGGCTCCTTCCTCCTCATCCCCGCCATGGATGTCTCCCTCAACATGATCTCCCTTTTTGCCTTTATCATCAGCCTTGGAATCGTTGTCGACGACGCAATCGTCGTCGGAGAAAACATCTTTGAGCACCGGCAGCGAGGAATGCCCTTCGTCCCCGCGGCGATCATGGGGGCGAGGCAGATAGCGGTGCCGGTCACCTTTGCCATCCTCACCAACGTGGTCGCTTTCGGGCCCCTCTTCTTTGTTCCGGGAGTCATGGGCAAGCTCTTCCGGGTCATTCCGTCGGTTGTCGTGGCGGTCTTTCTGGTGTCCCTGCTCGAGGCCCTTTTCATCCTCCCCGCCCATCTGGCGCACCAGAGGCCTCCCGCGACGAAGGGGATAGGGGCCTTTATTCACCGCCGGCAGCAGCGCTTCAGCCGCCTCCTCATCAGGTTCATCGACACCGGGTACCGGCCTCTTCTCCGCCTTTCCCTGCGCAACAGGTACGTGACGATCTGCGTTGCCGCCGCGGTTCTGGCCGTCACCGTGGGGTACATTGCCGGCGGGCGGATCCCCTTCAGCTTCATGCCCAAAGTGGACTCGGATATCGTAGTCGCCGCGGCTGAGCTTCCTTTCGGCACCCCCGTGGAGAGAACCCTCCTCGTTCAGGACCGGCTCCTGGAGACGGCCCGACGGGTCCTGCAGCGGCACGGAGGCGACGACATCACCAGGGGAATTCTCGCCCGCGCGGGATCACCTCCCCAAGGGGGCATGGGCCCCTTCGCTCCGGGCGCAGGGCTCACGGGGGGACACCTCACCAACGTGCAGGTCTTCATGGTGCCCAGCGACGAGAGGCCTGTTTCGGCACCCGAGTTTGCCCGTCAGTGGCGGGAACTGGCCGGCGACATCCCCGAAGTGGAGTCGCTCGTTTTTACCTCCACCGCCGGACCTACAGCGGGTTCTTCCATCGACATCGAGCTGAGTCACTCCGAGCCCTCGCTTCTCGAAGAGGCCGCCCTGCGGCTCGCGGGGATGCTCCGAAGCTTCAAGGGAGTTCGTGACATCGACAAGGGCTTTGCCAAGGGCAAGCCGCAGCTGGATTTCACTGTTCGGCCGGAGGCAAGAAGCCTCGGGCTGACGGCAGCCGAAGTGGGGAGGCAGGTAAGGGCGTCCTTTCACGGTGTCGAGGCCCTTCGTCAACAGCGGGGCCGGGAAGAGCTGAAGGTCATGGTTCGGCTCCCGGAAAGGGACAGAAAATCCGAATACCAGGTGGAGGAGCTGGTGCTGAGAACTCCCCGGGGAGGGGAGATCCTCCTGCCCGCGGCGGTCGACTTCAAGAGAGGCAGGGCCTACACGGAAATCCGCCGGGCAAACGGGCGGCGAGTGCTCAACGTGACCGCCGACATCGAAGAGGAGAGCGCCAACGCGGGGGTCGTCCTCACCGACCTCCAGGGAGAGGGGCTGCCCGAGCTCATGCGCACCTACCCGGGCCTCAGCTACTCCCTGGAGGGGGAGCGCAAGGAGCAGATGGAGTCGCTGGGGAGTCTCGGAGCGGGTTTTCTCATGGCCCAGATCGTGATCTTCGCGCTTCTGGCGATCCCGTTCAGAAGCTATATTCAGCCGCTTATTATCATGGCCGCCATTCCCTTCGGCGTGGTGGGCGCCCTCATCGGTCACGTCGTCATGGGATACGGACTGAGCGTCATCAGTCTCATGGGCATCATCGCCCTCTCCGGTGTGGTCGTCAACGACTCTCTTATCCTCGTCCACAGCGCCAACCTGTCGCACCGCGGCGGTCTGACCCCCTTCGAAAGCATCGCCGGCGCCGGAGTGAGGCGCTTTCGACCCATCATACTCACTTCCCTGACGACGTTTTTCGGGCTGGCGCCGATGATCTTCGAAACCTCTCTCCAGGCGCGCTTTCTTATCCCCATGGCGATCTCTCTCGGGTTCGGGATCCTCTTCACCACCTTCATCGTGCTCCTCATCGTGCCGTCGCTCTTTCTGATAACCGAGGACGTTCGCCGCCTCTTCGGTTTCAACGAAATGGGCGCCGATGAAGGCGGAGAGGGACCTGTCGAGCCCCTTGAGACTCAGCCCCGCGGCTGAAAGAGGGCTATGATGCCGCCCATCGGGTCCCCGGTGACGGCGAAACGGCCCGCCCCGTGCAGGTCCGAGGGCGGAACGTGAATGGCTCCGCCGTAATGCGCCACCTCCACACAGGAGACGTCCAGGTCTTCCACGGCCACGTAGGGGAGCCATGACGAGGCGCCCTCGGCGGCCTCGGGCTTGAGGAGAATACCCGCCTCGTTGACGTCGCCGCGACGAAGGAGATAGTACGTTCCCTGAGCCTCCAGGTCCATGGTGAAGAGCTGCCAGCCGAAGATGCCGCAGTAGAACTTCCCCGCCGCCTGAGGATCGCGGCAGACAAGATCGTTCCAGATGATGCTCCCGGGGCGCGGCGGGCCCTGGTGGAGCTCCTCCAGGGGATCACCGCCGGCGTGAAGAGCGATAGCGGCGCCGGTCGGGTCCTGGACAACCGCGCACCGTCCGAACCCGGGCACATCGGAGGCGCCGGCGATGACGGCGCCGTCCAGTTTCTCTGTGTCCGATACACCCTGATCCACATTCTCCACCGTGACGTACGGGAGCCAGCGGGACTGCTTGTCCCTCCCGGGATCGAGGGTGACGAATCCGCCGAAATCGACCCCGTCCGCGCCGAAGGACCGGTACATTCCGCTGCCGCCGCGATAGACGTCCTTGAAGGACCATTTGAAGAGACTTCCGTAGTATTCAACGGCCCTGTCGACATCGCTGGTGGCGAGCTCGTGCCAGACAAACTTGCCGGCGCCGACATATCTTTTCTCACTCATCTTTTCTTCCTTTCATTATGGCGGGGACCTTCGGTTTCGACCGTGTACAGTCCGGGGAGCTGGCGGTATCTCTCGTTCATATCGAGGCCGTAGCCGACAACGAAACTGTCGGGCGCCACGAAACCGCGGTAGTCGACGGCGATACGGACCCGTCTGCGGAAAGGCTTGTCGAGAAGGGCGCAGAGCCGGCACGACCGCGGCCGGCGCCGGTGGATATGGCGGAGGAGAAAGCTGCTTGTCAGACCAGTATCGACGATGTCGTCGACGAGCAGAACGTTTCTCT
>JAUWCW010000157.1 GCA_030609125.1 Candidatus Rokuibacteriota bacterium | reverse complement strand
TACGGCACAACAGATCCTCAAACTTTTCGCTCTCGCTGAAAGACACCAGCTGCGAAAGGATGGTCAACTCCTCCAGACCTTTGAACCCGAACTGACCGACTTGCAAAAGCAGGTTCTCTCACTGATGAAGGTGCCGGCCCGGTTGTTCTGTGCAGGTCAAAAAACCGCCGCCGAAAATTGACGAGAAATAAACCCCCAGATCTGCGGAATGAGAGTCAGGCACACCAGGTAGGGTCTTGATAAATACATATATTGTATGTATTCTGTAAGTATGGAAGCAATCAGATTTGAATGGGACGAGAAGAAGAACCGGATAAACAACAGGAAACACGGTGTTTCATTTGAAGAAGATGAAACAGTATTCGCCGACGAAAATGCCCTGCTGATTCATGATCCGGATCACTCCGATGATGAAGATCGATTTGTCCTCCTTGGGCTCAGCATAAGATTCAGGATGTTGGTTGTCTGTCATTGCTATCGATCAGCTGAAGAGGTTATCAGGATCATATCAGCGCGGAAAGCCGAAAGAAATGAAGAAGAACAATATTGGGAAAGGTGAGAGAATGAGGAAGAAATACGATTTTTCAAAGGCAAAAAGAAATCCATACGCCAAACAACTTAAGCGCCAGGTTACTATTCGACTCGATACTCATACAGTAAACTATTTCAAGGAACTCTCACAGGAAATCGACCTGCCCTATCAGACACTCATCAACCTATATCTTAGAGATTGCGCAGCATCAGGTAGGAAGCTGTCCCTTGAGTGGAAACACACTGTTAAGAAGGGTGCCTGAGTCGCTGCAGCTGACATGGCACGTGTGCAGATCTTCCCTTGGATGCCAAATGCTGGTGAGATCAAGGCATTGCGCCAGGGCGGACAGGCCGGAGCGCCACGAAGTTGGTTTGGGCGGCAGGTGGACAGCAGGCAAGACCTGCCATTCGTGACGTAAAGAATGTGTGTGATTCATGGGGGAGAACATGACCAAACAAGAAAAGAAGATTAATGTGAAGTTTCCTGAGCATCTGCAAGCCGGCGCATACACAAATATGATGGCAGTCTCACATACCCGCGAAGAATTTATCGTGGATTTCCTTATGCTGACACCTCCCCTGGGAACAGTCACCTCACGCATTATCTGCAGTCCGGGACACATGAAAAGGATAGTTGCCACCCTTCAGGACAACTTAAGAAAATACGAAGAGATTCACGGCATCGTTCAGGCAACCGATGCGCCGCATGATCACATCGGCTTCACAAAACAATAGAAGATCGACCAGGATGGTGCGATCCGAAGATCTTGGAACAATCCCGGGCATTGGACCGAAGATATCGAAATTATTAAGCGATATCGGAATCGCCAAGGTGAGCGACCTGAAGGACAGGGACCCCGAAAGGTTATATCGCCAACTGGAAAAGGCAAAAGGCGTTCATATAGACAGATGCGTTTTGTATACGTTCCGGGCGGCCGTTTATTACGCGAGCAATATCAGGCATGATCCGTCCAGGCTGAAATGGTGGAACTGGAAAGACACCTAAGAGGCTGTCAGGTTTGCCGGAGGAATTTCAGGGTGAGGTGGCGTCGCTGAGGCGCTGCGCCAGGCTTATGTGCTCCCGCGCCTCGGCCTCTTTGCCCATCCGGGAGAGCGCCTCCGCCAGTCCCAGATGGTCCCCGGGAGAGGCGGGCCCCAGTCGCAGAACTTCCCGGTACTCCTCAGCGGCCCGGCTGTGCCGGCCGCTTCCGGCAAGAAGAGCTGCCAGGTTGCGGCGCGCCGGCAGGCTTGACGGCTCCAGCTCGACAGCGAGGCGCAGGTGGGCGAGGGCCTCCTCCCGGCGGCCGAACTTCAGGTAGAGCGCCCCCAGGTTGTTCTGGGTGCCGCCGTGACGCGGCCGGATTCGCGCGGCCGACTCGAAGTGGTGAAGGGCACGGCTGTAGTCGCCCAGAAGAAGAAGAACGCTCCCCATGTTGTAATGGGCCTCGGGGAAGCCGGGGTCTCGCCGCAGGGCCTCCAGGAAGAGGCTGCCCGCCTCCGCGTGCCTTCCCTCCCTTGAGAGAACGGCCCCGAGGCTGACATAGGTCCTCTCGTAATCGGGTCGCAGCCGAATCACCTCGCGGAAATGGCTCTCCGCCTCCGCGAGCCTCCCCTTGGACACCAGGGCGGTGGCGAGATTATGGTGCGCCACGTAGTTGCCTTCGGTCACTGAGAGAGCGTGCTCGAAAAGGGCCACGCTCGAGCGCCAGTGCATCAGCTGGCTTCTGGCCGCCAGGGAGAGGGCGGCGACGAGCGCCAGGGAGATAAGAGCAATGCGTACGCCCGCGACTCTCCTTCTTTCCAGGGCCTCGCCGCATCCCCAGACAAGGGCAATGAAAAGACCCGCCAGGGGAAGATAGGTATAGCGGTCGGCCATGGCCTGCCAGCCGACCTGCACGATGCCGATCACGGGAACGAGCGTTATGAGGTACCAGAGCCACCCGACGGCGAACCAGGGGCTGCTTCCGGTTCGGCGGAGGGAGAGGGCCGTCACCAGAAGGAGGAGGAATCCGGCGAGAGCTGCCTGCCAGTGGGGAACGGCTCCCGGGTGGGGGTAGAAGACCGAGAGGGAGGAGGGCCAGAACATGTTGTGGATATAGGTTACGTACGAGAGAGCGGCGTTTTCCACCCGCACCCCGAGGGGGTAGACGGTGAGGGTGCGCATCGCCCCCGACGACTGCTGGACGAACCAGGTGGCGGCGCTCGAGGCGAGGGAGAGAAGAAGGAGGGGGACTTTCTCCATGACCAGCGTGTGCGGCCGGGTCCCGTCCGCGCCGCGCTTCAGAGGCCAGAAATCGAGAAGGAGCAGGACGAGGGGAAGCGTGACCACCATGGGCTTCGCCATGAGACCGCAGGAGAAGAGCACTGCCACGAGCAGGTACCTGACCGCTCCGGGCTTCCTGGCGTAGCCGACGTAGACGGCCAGCGTCAGCCACCAGAAGAGCCCGCTCAGGAGGTCTTTTCTCTCCGCCACCCAGGCGACGGACTCTACGTGCAGCGGATGGAGGGAGAAAAGGGCGGCCGCCAGGGCGCTGCGCCAGACGGCTCCCGTCATTGTCAGCAGGACCAGGAACATGAGGATGACGTTCGCCACGTGAAGGGCGACGCTGACAAGATGGTGTCTCCCCGAGTCGAGGCCGAAAAACTCCACGTCCGCCATGTGGGAGAGCCAGGTGAGGGGGTGCCTGTTGCTCACGTCGGTGGTCGTGAAGGCCCAGAGAGCGCCCTCCGCGGTGAGCCCCTTCTGGACCGTCCGGTTCCGGGTCACGTAGCCGGGGTCGTCATAATTGAGAAAATCGAAGTCCTGCACCGGCCGGAAAACGGCCAGGGTCACTCCCGCCAGGAGCACCGCGCAGAGAAGAGCTTTGGCCCGCACGGTCTTCACCCGCGTGTTCTGCGGCAGATAAAGCGCATGGTGTTGCCCACGGGAACGATCAGGGCCGCCAGGGAAACAAGCAGTGCCGGAGCGGCCAGCACGCAGGCCAGGACGGCATGGAGCCACGTGACGGGGCTGGTGCGCAGAAGCCGGCCCTCCCCGGTGGTCATGAAGGAGCGGTAGAGGCGGTTCGGCTCTCCCGGAAGGAAGTTGAGCATGTTCTGCAGGGTGGTGAAAGGGGAGTATTCGAGGGAGAAGAAGGAGCTTCTCTCGATCTTGAAACCGTTGCGCTGAAGTAGGGCGGTGAGCGAGGAGGGAGTGAAGTAGATCAGGTGGTTCGGGTAGTCGAAGCAGAAATGCCGGTGGCGGAGGATGCGAAAGGCGAGGCCGCCGTGGTTGGGGACCTCGATGACGAGAAGTCCGTTCTCTTCAAGAAGGCTGCGGGCCCTGCGAAGATATTCGTCGGGCCGGGGTACGTGCTCGAGCACGTGTGAGATGAGAATCACGCGAAAGGACCCGTCCGGCAGGGGGAGGTCCGTCAGTTCCCCGACGAAGACTTCCACGTTTCTCTGTTTTCGTGCCGCCTCCGCGGCGGTCCGGGAAAGCTGGGTCCCCATGACCCGCCAGCCCCGCTTCTGGAGCATCTCGATGACCATGCCCCGGCCGCAGCCGACGTCGAGCAAAGAGGCGGGTCCCGGCTCGTGCCCGAGGATGGCTCTCACGCGAAGCCGGCGAAAGAACGCGACCAGTTTTTCGAAGACGCCGAGGAAGCGTGCGCCTGTATCGCCGCGGTAGTACTCCTCCTGGTAGAGGGCTTCCCGCTCAGCGGCGGGAGGGATGTTCTCCAGGTACATGAGGCCGCAGCCGGGGCAGGAGAGCACAGCGGGGCCGCCTTCCCTGCGGTCCACGCGGTCGCTTCCGCAGAAGCGGCAGGGCTCGATCGGTGGGGCCGCGGGTGGCGGGGGAGAGGACATGGTTCCCCTACTGCCGCTGTGAGGCGGGAGATTCGAGAAACCGCGGGCGGAGCAGCTTCCAGCGCGCCAGGCGGAACTGGACGGACGACCGGAGCACCCCCAGCCCGTAAACAACGCTTCTTCTGAAGCTTATGGAGGACGATTCGGCGATGTATCGGGTGGGGCACGAAATTTCCCCGATCCTGAAGCCGAAGTGGACAGCCTGCACCAGCATCTGGTTGTCGAATATGAAGTCATCGGAGTTCTCCGAGAGGGGGAGCGTCTCGAGGACCTCCCGGCTGAACGAGCGGTATCCCGTGTGGTATTCAGAAAGCTTCAGACCCATGAGCAGGTTCTGAAAGAGGGTGAGGACCCTGTTGCTGAGGTACTTGTAGAGCGGCATGCCGCCCTTGAGCGCTCCCGTGCCGAGAATGCGCGAGCCGAGAACGACATCGTACTCGCCGGAAGCGACCATGGCCGCCATGGCGGTGATGAGCTTCGGGGTGTACTGGTAATCGGGGTGGAGCATGACGACGATGTCCGCCCCCTCCTCCAGGGCGAGACGGTAGCAGGTCTTCTGGTTGCCCCCGTAGCCGCGGTTGAAGGGGTGTACGAGGCACTTGATGCCCAGTTTCCTGGCCGCCTGTGCGGTGTTGTCGCCGCTGCTGTCGTCCACGAGGATGACGTCGTCCACGACGTCCCTGGGGACTTCGCTGTAGGTCCGCTCAAGGGTCTTTCCGGCGTTGTAAGCGGGCATGACAACAATGATTTTTCTGCCGTGGATCATGTTTTTCCCCTTTCGGCCCATATCGTACGGCGACGGCCACAAGTATATCGGCACCACGGGGCCATTTCAAGATGCGGCGCCCCTCCCGGGACGGCGCGAATCACCGATTGAAAAAATGAATGAATATACCTATCATGATGCGGTCCGGCCGAGAGACTTGTTCTCGCGGCCGGTGGTTGTGAAAAACTCGCTTTCCCGAACAGGCGCGATCTTCAACCAGAAGGAGGTAACAGCATGAAGGTGAGAATCGACAAGGAACTGTGCAGCGGTGACGAGATCTGTGTGGAGATCTGCCCCGAGGTCTTCCAGATGGAGGACGACGTGGCGGTGTGC
>JAUWCW010000261.1 GCA_030609125.1 Candidatus Rokuibacteriota bacterium | reverse complement strand
GGCCGTGCCAGCCGGACTCGTTGGGGAAGGCCGCCACGGAGATCGAGTAGCGAAGGTTGCCGGCGCTCTCGGCCGTGACGGCGGTTCCGGCCACGACGACACAGCTTGCCGCCAGGAACAGACTGAAAAGTCGCTTCATGTATTGGTCCTCCTCACCGGTGTTCTCATTCCTGCGGAGCGGGCACCCCCTGCCCCGCAGGTCGATGCCCGCCGCGGGGGCTGGCTGCCGCCCCTCGAAGCACCTGTATTTAGCGACAGGAAGGACCGGCTGTCAAGCAGGACTCACCGGGAGCATTCGCCGCCGCTTTCCCTGTCGGGGCAGACCCCTCCACCCCGGCTGACCTTGACGCCCGCGGTATCGCGCCCTCGGGCGGAGCCCTTCCTGAGCCGCCGGGGATCCATGAAAAAAGGGGTTGCTTTTCTCTATGAACCCTTGTATCTTTCTCGCAGTTACCGTGCAGTCCTGTGTACATAGACCGGAAAGTTCAGAAGATAAGCCGCTCGATCTGCTGAAAGGGTCGTGCGGTTTTTTTCTGGAGTTGATACAGGCTGCCAGCTCGGCTGGTCCGCGGCCGGCCGGGTCATTCCAACCAATGTTCCCTCAGGGGAACGGAGTAAAAAGGAGTAGTGAGCAGTGGCACAAGGAACAGTGAAGTGGTTCAACGCAGACAAAGGATTTGGTTTCATTACCCAGGATGAGGGGGGCGATGTCTTCGTCCACTATTCCGCAATCAAGGAAGAGGGTTTCAAGTCCCTTGACGAGGGCGCACGCGTCCAGTTCGACGTCGTCAGCGGCCCCAAGGGCCCGGCGGCAGAGAACGTCACCGTCATCTAAGACCCGCGCACAGCCATCAGGACCATGCCCCGCGTTCCGCGGGGCATGGTTTTTTGAAGGCGATCCAGCCTCCCTCGAAGCGACCTCATCTCCCGTCCGGCAGGAAGGAGTTTTCTTGCAGTTTACCCGTCAACAGCACGGAGAAGGAGCCAGCTAGAAATGGCCGTGAAACTGTACGTCGGCAATCTGTCCTACACCACCATGGAGGATGCCCTGCGTTCACTCTTCGCCCAGTCGGGCACCGTGGACACCTGCGAACTCGTCCTCGACAAGTTCACGGGCAAATCCCGGGGCTTCGCCTTCGTGGAGATGTCTTCACAGGAAGAGGCGGACAAGGCGGTCGAAGAGCTCAACGAGTACGAATTCGAGGGCCGGAAGCTGGTCGTGAACGAGGCGCGCCCGCGGGAACCCCGCAGCTTCGGCGGCTTCGGCGGAGGAGCGCCCGGCGGCGGACAGGGCGGCAAGCGCAAGTCCGGCAAGGGAAGTCGCCGTGGGTCCCGCAGCGCGAAACGAGACAAGAAGGCCTTCTGGTAGGACCTGCGCCCGTTGCCTCGCCGAAGCCGGGGGCGACGGCGCCAACCCGGGCAGGGGAAGCCGGTTTGACATCCTTCCGCCAGCAAGATTAGATAGACGGCGGAATGGAGGAAAGAACGTATGTCCAGGCGGAGCTGGAGCGTCTTTTCCGGGACTGGTTTATCCGGGTATCCGCCATCGGGGCGGTTGTTTTCCTCCTCCTCGCCCCCCTTGACTACCTGAGCGTTCCCGAAAAATTCGGCGCCTTTCTGCGGTACAGGATCACCATTTCGATGGTCCTGGCGGTGCTGTCACTGCTCGCCTGGAAGTCGCGGAAGAAGATCGCCCTCCGTACCATAGCCTATCTGGCAGTCCTGCTGAGCGCGGTGATCACCGAGGTCATGATCCTGCAGTTCGGCGGTCACCTGTCGCCCTACTACCCCGGCATGATTCTTCTGGCCGTGTTCGTCCTGGGCTTCCTCCCCGCCGGCATCCGCTATCACATGCTTCTGGCCGGCACCATCTACGGCGTCTATGTCCTGCCCATCCTCTTTACCGACGAGATCACCTCCCCCCGCATTTTTCTTACCCGCAATCTTTTCCTCTTGCTCATCCTCGGGGCCGGAGTCGTTATCCGTCACTTCAACCTGGGCTTCCTCGTTCGCATGATCAGACTCAACCATGAAATCTCGCAGCAGGAGCAGCACCTCGAGGAGATCATCTGGGACCGTACGCAGGACCTCGAGAAGATAACAGGCGAGTGGAAGCTCACCTTCGACTCCATCGGGGAAATGATCGCGATGGTCGACGGGGAGGGGGGCATCGTCAGGGCCAACAGGGCGGCGGCCCTGCACGCGGGAAAAGACGTCCGGGAAATTGTCGGGACCAGCATCTTCGATCTTTTCAAAGACGACGACCTTCCCCAACCTCTGCACCCCCCCGAAAAAATGAAGGCGACGGGCCGTCGGGCAGAGACTGAGTTCCTCGTCGGGGAGACGGGCCGCTGGTCCGTGGCATCCGCGGCGCCGGTCCGGGAAAAGGGGGAGCCTACGGGGGGGGGAGTGTGCATCGTCAGGGAGATCACGGCCCTCAAGCACATGGAAGAAGCCCTCGTCAAATCCAAGGACGAATGGGAGGAGACCTTTAACCTTATAGAAGACGCCATCACCATTCACTCCGATGACTTCATCATCCAACGGGCCAACGCCGCGGCCAGAAAGATGCTCGGCGATGACAGCCTGACCATAGTGGGGAGAAAATGCTTCCAGGTCTTTCACGAGACCGAAAGCCCCGTATCCGGCTGCCCGTCCTGTGAGGCCCTGAAGACGGGTTCAGCCACTACCGTCGATCTCTACGAGCCGATTCTCGGGAAATACCTGGAGATTACCGCCCTGCCCCGCCCCGGCAAAGACGGGTCCGGAAGCGGCATAATCCATATCGTGAGGGACATCACTGAGCGCAAGGACGCCTTTGACGCCATCGACCAGGCCTCCCGGAGGATGCAGCGCATTCTCGAGATGGCCCCCTTCGGCATCTTCATCGTCAACGAGTCGGGACGCATAGAGTTCGCCAACCCTGCCATTCTCCGCCTCAGCGGAATCTCCGGGGAGCACTTTACCGGGGCCATGATCGGCGACCTGCCGGGCTGCAAGGACACCGGTGTCGGGGAAATGATAGCCAAGGCCGTCGGAGGGATTCCCTTCCGCCGCGGCCCGGTGGAATTCACCTGCCATCGGGGGCAGAAGAAATCGGTGGGGCATTTTACGGGCATTCCCCTCGAGGAACTGGGGGAGAAGAAAGCCCTGGTCTTCGTTGACGACTTGACGGAGCTCAAGAAGGCCGAGGATGAAAGGCAGAAGCTGCACTCTCTCCTTCTCCAGGCCCAGAAGATGGAATCGATCGGCACTCTTGCCGGCGGCATTGCGCACGACTTCAACAACATCCTCACCGCCATCATCAATTACACGGGGATTTCGCTGACGAAGCTGGAGGAAGGCCATCCCGTCAGAAGATACCTTGACATCATTCTCCAGTCCAGCGAGAGGGCGGCGAGGCTCACCGGACAGCTGCTGGCCTTCAGCCGCAAGCAGGTGCTGAAGATACGGCCCGTCGACATCAATGCCACCATCGAGCACCTGGGGGACATGCTCCACCGCACCTTAGGAGAAGACATCGCCCTTGAACTTGACATCGAAAGTGGCGTGAGAACCGTGATGGCCGACCAGGGGCAGATTGAGCAGATCGTTCTCAACCTTGCCGTGAACGCAAGGGACGCCATGCCGCGGGGAGGACGCCTCATCATCGAGACAAGGGACGTTGAGCTCGACAGCGAGTTCATCAAGCGTCACCGGGAAATGATCCCCGGACCTTATGTC
>JAUWCW010000148.1 GCA_030609125.1 Candidatus Rokuibacteriota bacterium | reverse complement strand
GGCCTTTGACTTTTCAGCCGATGGTCCCGAAAGGGGCACTGTGTCAGAAATTGTGTCAATTTTGGATGGACCACTGAGTTACGTCTTCACAGAAGATAAGGAACTCGAAATCGTAAATCCTCCCCTCTCCCATGCGACCGGTTGACAGCGGTCTCTCCCAGGTACCATATTGAATATGAAATAGCCGGGAGGGGAATCAGGAGATGACGGTCCAGACCAAATTGACTTTGGCCTGATAATATGCGTAAAGCAAACTCCTATGGGCGATCAAGAAAGCACGAGGGGCGCACGCTTCCCCCTGGAACGCCGCTTCAGGTTCGACGACCTCTTTTCCGCTCTGCCGAAGGAACAGGTGTTTTCCCTGCCGCATACTCGGTCGCGCCGGGCGGGACGTGAGTCCCGCGGCGACAATACCAGCCCCGGAAAGGTGGTGAGGACAAGTGAAAAGGAACTGCTGGGAGGTGAAGGCGTGCGGCAGAGAGGAGGGCGGGAGAGATGCGGCCCGCCTTGGGACCTGCCCGGCCGCGCTGGAGACGCGGCTCGATGGCGTCCACGGCGGGAGAAACGCCGGTCGGGCCTGTTGGGTCGTCGCCGGGACTCTGTGCGCCGACGAGGTACAGGGCACATTCGCGAGCAAGTTCCGGGCGTGCGAGAGGTGTGAATTCTACAAGAGCGTCCAGGTGGAGGAGTTTCCCAGGTTCCTTCTCTGCAGCGCGCTGGTCGCAAGGGTGATCGAAGAATGAAAGGGCGCTGCGCCCGACGTGAAGAGCGAGGTGACGTCATGGAGAAACAGGGTCCGCGGAAACGGGGGATGGACGACATCGGGTCCTACATCAAGAGCAGGTGTCTCGGGGGGACCATTGTCCGGGACGTACTGGCCGGAAAGCGGGCCGAGGTCTGGACTATTCCGCCAGAGGCGAAGGTGTTCTATGCCCTTGAGCTCATGCAGCAAAAGAACGTGGGAGCGCTGGTCGTCGTCGACGGTGGGAAGGTGGTGGGAGTGTTTTCCGAGCGCGACTACGCCCGCAAGATCGTCCTCTTTGAAAAGTCGTCCAGGGACACGCGCGTCGAGGAGGTCATGAGCTCGCCGGTGCAGATCGTCTCCTCCGGGGACAGCGTGGCGGAGTGCATGTCCCTCATGACCGCCGGGCGTGTGCGCCACTTCCCCGTCTGCGACAGAGAACGGCTGGTGGGCATCGTGTCCATTGGCGACCTGGCGAAGTCGTTCATCACCAGCCAGCAGCATCTCATCGGCGAGCACGAGAAGTATATCCAGGGAGGCTGATCCAGCGCGTGAGCGACGCTTGGTCCCAGGCGCGCCCAAGGTCTCCGTCGGGCGGTCCCTCCCCCTGCTTCGGGCGAGGGGCCGCAGGGGGGGGCTTGGGACGTTAATTGGAACAGTTCTTTTTATGTAGAACAATGCCCCAGGAATTCCCCTCCCGAAGCAGTTCAGTTGTCGAAGACTTGCGCCAACCCCGTTTTCGCCCTTAAAATCCCTTGAGGCTTGTCCTCGTGTGGGTTCGATTCCCACCTCCGGCACCATATTTTTCAGGCACTTACCGGGCCTCCCTGTTTTTCTCAGAGGGCTCGAAAAGGGCCACTGTGTCAGAAATTGTGTCAGTCTTTACAGTGATCGCCTTTCAATGCAAGGCGATCGTCCCGCCAGTATCACTCCTGCCTTGACAGCCCTCTGCACGCTGTCAAAATACAACTTACTGGCGCCGCCACTTGGCATTTTCAAGAGAGTCTGGCACGTCATGCAAAAAAATAACTCCTAATCGGTTTAAGGAAAGGGGATAAAAGATGAAGCTTTTCCTCAATGCGGCTCTTTTGCTGGTAGCGGCATTCCTCGTTCTTTGCAGTATGGCGGTGCGTCCGGCAGGTGCCGGAGAGAGGCCCAACATCATGCTCATCGTCATCGACGACATGGGCTACTCCGACATCGGACCCTTCGGCGCCGAGATCCGCACTCCCGCCCTTGATCGCCTGGCCGCATCGGGCGTGAAATTCACCGACTTCTACGTCGGCCCGGCCTGTTCGCCGACGCGCTCGATGCTCATGTCGGGCACCGACAACCACGTGGCCGGCATGGGAGCCAATGCCGAAGGTCTCGCCCCGAACCAGATTGGCCAGCCCGGCTACGAGGGGTACCTCAACGACCGGGTCGTCTCGGTTGCGTCCCTGATGAAGGAGGCCGGCTACCACACCTACATGGCCGGCAAGTGGCACCTGGGCGAAGAGCCGGAGCACGACCCCTTTCGGCGGGGGTTCGAGAAGTCCTATGCCTTGATCCAGGGCGGGGCAAGCCACTTCGACGACGAGTGGATGATGTGCGCCAACTACACGCCGACCTACCGGGAGAACGGTGTCCGGGTCCACGTGCCAAGAGGCTTCTTCTCCTCGAAGTTCTACACCGACAAAATCATTGAGGACATAGAAGGACAGAAGGACGACAAGCCCTTCTTCGCCTATCTGGCCTACACGGCGGTGCACGATCCCCTGCACCTGCCAGACGACTGGCTCGACAAGTACAAGGGCAGCTACGACGCGGGATACGATGCCGTGCGCAAGGCGCGGCTCGAACGCATGAAGGAGATGGACCTTGTCCCGGAGGGGACTGCTCTCGGGTCTTGGCTGGAAATGGTCCCAACGTGGGACGACCTGGATCCGGAGCAGCGGAAGATGGAAGCACGGAGGATGGAGATCTACGCCGCCATGGTGGAGAACACAGATTTCCATATCGGCAGGCTCCTCGACTACCTGCAAACATCCGGCCGTGTCGACAACACGTTGGTCATTTTCTTTTCTGACAACGGGGCAAACGGCATGCCGATGCATGCCTACCCCGGCACCGACGAAGCCTGGGTCGAGCGCAACTCCGACAACCGTTTCGAGAACTGGGGCCGGCGAGGGTCCCGGATCGCCGAGGGTATGGGGTGGGCCCAGGCGAGCGTGACGCCCTTTAGGCTCTTCAAGGGTTTCATCGCCGAGGGCGGTATTCGCTCGCCCTTGATCGTCAGCGGTCCGGGTGTGAAAGGAGCCGGTGAGATAGAAACCGCCTTCTCCCATGTCATGGACCTCGCCCCCACCTTTCTTGAGATTGCCGGGGCTACCTATCCCGACACGTTCGAGGGTAGAAAGATAGTGTCGCAGCGCGGCAAGTCAATACTGCCGGTGCTCACGGGCAAGAGCGATTCCGTGCGCGTCGAGGACGAGCCGGTCGGCTGGGAGATGATGGGCTGGCGGGCCTTACGGATCGGCCAGTGGAAGATCACCTGGATCGACAGGCCCTTCGGGACGAGCGGCTGGCAGCTCTTCGACCTCGCCAGTGATCCCGGTGAAACAAATGATCTTCACGCCGACAATCCTAAGCAGCTACAGCGCCTTCTGAAAATGTGGGATGAGTACGAGAAGGAAGTCGGCATTATCTACGCAGAAGAAGGTCTGCCGATCAGCTTCTGATCGTGACGGTCAGACCCGGGGGAGCGGGGCGCCAACTGTAACCATAACTGTAACCGCGAGGAGACCAATCCAGACCAATGGGGACCAATCTGGACAATGCAGGGTAATTCTCTAACTTGTTGTGCGGGAAGGATTATCGTAAGAAAACGGCCCCTTACGGGGGCGGCCTGATCCGGCCTCCATTGGACTCAAAATCGCCTGTGTCACACGCAGGGGAGTGAAGGGGCGTATGTACCTGATCGCGGTGTCCCGCGCCCCCCCGCTATCATTCTCTTGTGTTGCTGATATATAATTGCGCCCGTAAGCTCCGACGTGACGGCTGGAGATAACACGCTGCGCAAAGGAGGGCGAAGGAATGCCGACATACGAGTACACCTGTACGGCCTGCAAGAAGAAATTCACCTTGATCATGACTCTTTCCGAGCGTGACAAGAAGCGCGTAAGCTGTCCCAGGTGCAAGAGCAGGAAAGTCACGCAGCGCTTCACCTCGGTCCACACCCAGACATCCAGCAAAAGCTGACCCTGTCGGTCACGGGTGGTCTTTCGCGCCCCGGCGGCAACCTGACCGGCAGGATACCTTTTCCGCGACCTTTCATCTGCGACTCCCCGGTCTACAATCGGCGGGACTCCTTTCATAAACACATAGGACTTTTCTTTCGCATGGCCGGCCGGCCTCTCCCGAAAATGTCCTGTGACAGTGAAAGTCGCTTGCGGCAACATGGGATAACTAATCCCCAGAGGTCTAGCTCTAACCATACAGCTTTCTTGAGTTTTTGAGACAATGCTGTACTATGGTGTCCATATAGTGTCCTAGCAGGAACCTTGCCGCCAATCCAAAATGGGCATGGGGCCCGCAAGAACAAAGATTTAAGCTGGCTTGAAGATGCTGGAAAATTCACTTCCCGGATGGTCCGGAAAATGGGTGAGACTCAAGGAAGGGGCACTGCCAGAGAAGTTCCGCCTCAGGCCGGCAGTCGCCGGCTCTCTTGTCCTTCTGGCAACGGTCGCGGGCCTTACACCGCATTCTCCCGCCCAGGAGCCGGGACTGCTGCAGGCATCCGTGAGTGGCGAGTACTCTGCTACGCTCTCCGAACTCCCAAAATCACTGAGGATGGAATGGATTCAGCAGGAACGTTTCCTATTAGACAGTTTTGAGCAGCAGGCTCTCGACATCCGGGAGGACAATCGCGCTTCTCTCCGTAAGCTGAAAGAAGGCGCTGCAGAGGCACGGCTTCAGGCCCAAGAGGAATATCGTGACGATGTGAGAAGGCTGAGGGAAAGGCACAATGAGGAGAAGCAGCGCCTGTCTGCCGATCTTTCTCCGGAAAGATACCAGCGCAGAAGCGAGGACCTGCAGGAGGAGTATCTCGATGATATCGAGGACCTGAGGATCGACCAGGATAGCCTAGTCAATGAAATCGGTGAGGACCTTGAAGAAGAACTCGACGAATCGGCCGCAGAGCTGAAGCAATCGCTTTTCGACCTTCGAACAGAAAAGCAATATGCCCTCGAACAGCTAGAGGCCGAGAAAATGGAGGCGTTGCTGCAGCATTACCAGCGGCAGCTCGAGATGGAGACCCTGCAGATGCTCATGCCCTCCCTGGGCGACGGGCCTTTAGGAGAACAGGTCGTTTTTGAACTCCTGGACTACCTGCGGGACCGAGTGTATATCGAAGCCAGCCATACGGACCTGGGTCCTTCCAGAATCAGGATAACGGTAACGGTTAGTGCCGACCCTGCCACCATCGATCAGGCAATGGAACTGTTCGACCTGGCGGGTGAACGGAAGACGCCGGACGAGGGACCTCCTCCCGGGAGAGAGCGTGCTCCCTCAAATGTGCCCTCCTCCAGCGGCTTCTAAGAAAAGCACATGTGGCGAATTCTGCTGAACCCCCGCTGGCTCACCCCGGCGGGCCGCCCGGCTGATGAAGAGGATCTACGAGGTCGACCTGCTGCTCTGTCCCGAATGTTCGGGTCCCATGCGCATGATCTCGTTCATCCAGGAAGAGCATGTCCTCCGGAAGATCCTGGAGCACCTGAAGCTCTGGAAGGAGTCTGAACCGCGGTCTCAACCCCAGGTTTCCGAGCAGGTAAGCGTTCAGCAGTTTTTTTCTATTACAGACTTGTGACTAAGGTTTGGTGTCCAAATAGTGTCCACCCAGCGGTCAAACTCAGTCATAATCAGTCACACTCAATTACACTCAGTCATTGTCGACTTCTTTAGTAAAACTAAGGGGTTGGCGCAAGTT
>JAUWCW010000202.1 GCA_030609125.1 Candidatus Rokuibacteriota bacterium | reverse complement strand
GCTGATGTTGGCGGTGAAAGCCGTTCGCGGGGGGCGGCCGTCGAAGGGAGCGGCGGCGACCCTCCAGTAGGAAGGCAGGTGAATGAACCCCAGAGACGAAGAGTCGCTGTAGACGTGCACGATGTGGCGGATGCAGCCCATGTGGGGTCTCCCGCCTTCGTCGAGAAGATGGCGCGATTCGGCGTATTCCTGGAGCAGCACGGAGCTGCTCAGCGTGAGGGACGCCGAGCCGCGGCGAAAATCCTCTTTCCGAAAGAGCAGTATCCCGCGGCCGCAGCCGCCCCGGGGTGGCTTGAGCAACAGGTGATCCGAGGGCAGTCCCTCCAGCCACGACTCCACCCGCCGGCCCCACTGATAGTAGACGAAGCTTGAAGGCTGAAAGTGCGGAAGGAGCCGGTAGGTGAGGATCTTGTTGGAGCAGACCTTCCTGAGGGAGTTGAAAAAGGCCGGCGACGTTCCGTAGAGCCCCCGCAGGCGGCGCGTTATCTCGCGGTGCTTTCGCCCGGCGGGGGAAAAGAGGTGCAGCAGGCCCGAGCGCCCGAAGTGGTGCTGCAGCTCAATGAGCACAACCGTACCGTCGGGCCGGACGATGAGGTCGAGGCCTATGGACTTGGCGAATGAGGGAACGGCGCCTGTCACCCGTCACCTCGTGTGAAGGCGAATTTCTTCCCGGCGAGAAAGGCCATGGTGCGGGAGCCCGGAGTGCAAGGGCCGGCCCCGGCGAAGGCCCGGCGGTTGAAAAAATCACGCAGGTCGCCGAAGGTGTCGATGTCCTGCCACGAGGGAAGAAGCGAGACTTTCAGTCCGAGCGACTCAGCTCTTTCGACACTCCGGTGAAGCACTCCGGAGCTGCTCCACGGGATGCCGTCAAAGACCCCCCGGCGGCGCGCGTTCATCCCGACCAGGTAGTACCCGCCGTCCCGGCAGGGACCGAAGACGACATCCGCCTCTTTCCTTAGGAGACGGAAGGACTCGAGGACAAAGGCCTTCGGCAGGTCCGGGCTGTCGCTGTCCACGATGGAAACTGCCCCGTATCCCGCGGCGAAGGCGTCTGCGAAAATGACGTCGAGCCTCTCGCTGAGGCCCTCCCCCCGCTGGGGGAAGAGACGGAAGGAATCGGGAACAAGAGAGGCGAAGCTTTCGGCGGCGGCGGGCGGATCATACGCGACGGCGGTGTCGACGTCCTCGAGCTCCGTCATTTCCGTCAGGCGGTCTCGGAGAAAACAGCGGTAGAGATCGGCTGCTTCGGCGGGGGAGAGCTCCGGCTGGAGCCGGGTCTTTACCTTTCCCGCCACGGGCTCCTTGGACATGACGACGAGCAGGCCGTGGGCATTGCGCTTCATGCGATGGCCCCCGCGTCCTCTCACGGGCTGTCCGGAGAGAAGACGTCCGTGTCCGGGTGGCTCGCGAACCACTCGGCCCACGAGGTCAAGGTAACGGGCAGGGAGATGAGTTCCATGCCGGTGAGGTTGCCCCCCACCGCCTTGCCCGAGGAGAGGTCCCACCGGGTGATGGTTGTCAGGTCGTCCGCCACCGTCCCGTCGACGGCGCTGGAAAACTCGATGGGCTCCCCGATGACCATGCGGAAATACGCCGTCGAGATGTCGAGGGCGGGGTCATGAAAGACCACCACTTCCTGCTGGCGAATGCTGTCGCTGACAACCCGGGGAGGGGAAAAGAGATTGACCGGGTAGGCCCTGTGCCGCCCGCGGAAGGAGAGGCCCAGGACCTTCGCGCCGTCCTCCGCCTCCGGTTCTTCCGCCCGGGACGGGGCAGCCGGGACGGCCAGCAGGAGCGCCGAGACGGCCAGAAAGACGGCAAGCGCCCTGCCGGGCCTTCCCCCCGTCATCTCAGTGCCCCCCCCGGGCGGCCTCGCCCGCGACGGACCGGGAGAGAAGGGATTCCATCTCCTCCTCGAGCCTGGCGCGGGAAATCTCGCCGGAGGCGGAAAACCGTATGGTCCCGTCGGCGGCAATGAGGAATATGCTCGGCGTGTAGTGAACGCCGAAGGCGCCGGCTGCCCCCGCGGACTCTCCGCCCGGGAGGCTGTCGAAGAGGGCGACCAGACCGTCCCCCCTTTTGCGGGAGAACTTGATTGCCGCCGGGAGGAGCTTGGCGGCATCCAGGTTCACCGAGAAGGACTTGAGCCCCCGGGGGGCGCCTCTTCGCGCCAGGTCGGCGAGGAGGGGGAACTCCTCTCTGCAGGGCTGGCAGAAGAGGGACCAGAAGAAGACGACCGCCGGAGACTCCCCGCGGAGATCGGAGAACGATACCTGCGAACCCTTCGCGTCGGCAGCCGAAAACCCGGGCGCCATGGAGCCGGCATCGAGAAAGGATGTTCCGCTTTCGGGGGGAGCGAAGGCGGTGCGTCCGTCCACCGGCTGCAGGGTGACGACCGTCTCCTTTATCTTCCGGCAGGCCTTGCGGACCCGGGACTCGATGATCTTCTTGTCCGAGGGCCGGTAGCCGAGGTGGACCATGCGGATCCAGCCCGAGGAGTCGATGAGGACGGTGACGGGAAGAGCGTCGACCTGGAAGAGCTTGCTCAGGCTCTGGTCCCGGTCGAAGACGAGGGGGAAGGGCAGATCGATGCCTGTCTTCCGCATGAAGCTGACGATGCGGGACTCGGGGAAAAAGTCGGTGTTGACGCTGACTATCTCCAGCCCCTGGTCGTGATAGTCCCGGTAGAGCTCGAGGAGAAAGGGTATCTCTTCCAGGCAGGACTGACAGAAGACGGACCAGAAATCGAGGAGAAGAACCCGGCGGCCGATGTAGTCCTGCGTCCGCACGACTCCGCCCCCCATGGTCTCACGGGCAAAGGCCGGAGACCGGGCGTTGACATCGGTGGTGATGCTTTTCTCGCCCCTGATCTCCTGGATGATGCCGGCGGGAACGGGCCCTTCGACGTCTCTCTCCTCCCTGCCGCAGCCGGAAAGAACAAGGAGGGCGATGAGCGCACAGCGCATGCTCCGCGAAGTCACGGCGGGGTACGCGGGTCGGAAAAAAGTGCGCTGCGGGCGGGCTATTGCCATCTCTTGCTGCGGCTCATCCTGTGAAGGAACTGTTTCTCTTCCTCCGTGAGGGACTGGATCCCCTGGTCGTTCACTTTCCGGAGCAGATCATCCATGCGCCGGTCGTCGTGCGCGCTGCGGCCCGCCTTGATCCGCCTCTGCAGCGACTTGAGCACCCCCGGGCCCTTCCACGACAGGGTCCCGACAGGCGTCTTGAGATAGATCAGGCCGAAGACCATCCCTCCCAGGTGGGCGAAGTGGGCTATGCCGCTGCTGCCGGGACTGACGCCGAAGAAGAACTCCACGGCGCCGAAGAGGATGACGAAGTGCTTGGCCTTCATCGTGACGGGGAGGAAGAAGAAGAGGAGCATGGTGATAGTACGCTCGGCGTAGATGATGCCGAAGGCCAGGAGGAGGCCGAAGACCGCCCCCGAGGCGCCGATGACGAAACTGCGCTGCCCGGTGAGAAGATCGAGGGTGGCTACGGTGAGCCCTGCGCCTATGCCCGTGAAAAAATAGTACTGGAGAAACTTGCGGCCCCCGAAATAGTCTTCCAGGTCGCTGCCGAAGATCCAGAGGGCGAACATGTTGAAAAGAAGGTGGAACGGACCCCCGTGGAGGAACATGTAGGTGACATAGCGCCAGATCTGGAAAGGGTGGGAGGTGTCGAGTCCGAAGGGGAGCAGGAGCGAACGTCCGGCCACTATCTGGGCGAGGAAGACCCCGCCGTTGACCAGGATAAGGATCTTGACCATCGGCGTCCACGGCCTTCCGAACCCGAAAGACGATCGACTATAGCTTGCGCGATACACTCTCTATTCCCCCGTAACCAAATAATAATAATGCCTCAGCGCCCCCAATTCAACTCTTGCCGGAGGCGCAGACCCCCCGCCCCCCGATTTGTTCGGGTTGTGTATGGTTCCATCTTCTTCTCAGCGTACAGGTTGATGAATGTTTAGTGGGGCATGTCAGGAGTCATTTTGCGTCCTGGCAAGGCGTCGCCCTGCTGAACGGAGGTCCGCCTCAGGCGGACCGCACAAGCCAAGTCCGGCGCAACGCAGCCAGGGCGCAAAAGGGCCCTGACTTGCCCCGCTAAACCATCTGGATGCCGCCGCTGACTGGAAGATACGCCCCCGACACGAAACGGGCCCAGTCGGAGCAGAAGAAGAGGACCGCTCCCGCCACGTCCTCGGGGTGGCCCACGCGCCTCAACGGCGTGTACTGGGCGATGCTGTCGAGCATCTCTTTGGGCTGGCCGGCGGTGGCGTCCGTAAGGGTGAGCCCGGGGGCCACCACGTTCACGCGTATGCCGTGGGGTCCCAGTTCCTGGGCGAGGGCCTTTGAGAACCCGTCCAGCGCGGACTTGGCGCTGCTGTGGGCGCAGAACCCGAGTCCCGGCCGGCGCGAGAGGCCGCTGCTCACGTTGACGATGCACCCTTGCCGCCTCCGGGCCATGCCCGTCGCCACCGCCTTGCAGGGGTGGAAGACGGCCTTCATTTCCTGAATGAGCTTTCTCTCGAAATCATC
>JAUWCW010000330.1 GCA_030609125.1 Candidatus Rokuibacteriota bacterium | reverse complement strand
CCCTCCACCCCCTCGCCGTTCCACTCCAGGTCCTTCTCCGGCGGCGCGGCGAAGAGGCTGAAGAGCCGGGTCGTGTCGGCGCCGTAAGTCTTGACCATCTCATCGGGGCTCACCACATTCCCCTTGGACTTGGACATCTTGGCGCCGTCCTTGACCACCATGCCCTGCGTGAGGAGTCGGCGAAAAGGCTCCTTCACTCCCACCAGGCCCAGGTCGTGCATGACCCGGGTGAAGAACCTCGCGTAGAGCAGGTGAAGGATGGCGTGCTCGATCCCGCCGATGTACTGATCGACGGGCATCCAGTAGTCCGCCTCCTTCCCCTCCACGGGCAGACTCTTCTCGCGGGGGGAGCAGTAGCGCAGAAAATACCACGAGGAATCGACGAACGTGTCCATCGTGTCCAGGTCCCTCTCCCCTTCCCCGCCGCAGCCGGGACAGGCCACGCGCCGGAACGACTCCACTCGGCCCAGGGGCGAGCCTCCCTGGGCGGTGAACTCCACCCCCTCGAGGGGGAGCACGACCGGCAGGTCCTCGAAGGGGACGGGGACGATCCCGCACCGCGGGCAGTGGATCATGGGGATGGGGGTCCCCCAGTATCTCTGCCGGCTGATGCCCCAGTCGCGCAGCCGGTAGCTCACCGCGCCGCGCCCGCAGCCTTTCTCCTGGAGAAGCTCGATCGTTCTCACCTTGGCTTCGGAAGTCGGCAGGCCGCTGCACGCCCCGGAATCAACGGAGACGCCCTCGCCTTCAAAGGCCTCCGTCAGCGCTTCGGGAGCGAGGTCCCCCTCGGGGGACTGAACGACGAGCTTCACGTCGAGCCCGTACTTCCGGGCAAAATCGAAGTCTCTCTGGTCGTGGGCCGGAACGGCCATCACCGCACCGGTGCCGTACTCCATGAGCACGAAGTTGGCGGCGTAGAGGGGTATCCGCTCTCCCGTCATGGGGTTCAACGCGTGGGCCCCGAGAAAGACCCCCTCCTTTTCGGTCTCCGCCGCACTCCTCTCCGTCGGGTCCTGCCGGCGGACTTTATCCTGAAAGACTCTCACCGCCTCCTCCTGCCCCGTCCCGCGGGAGAGCTCGGCGACGAGGGGGTGGTCGGGGGCGAGGGACATGAACGTGGCGCCGAAGACCGTATCCTGGCGGGTGGTGAAAACCGTCAGGGCATCGTCCCGGCCGACGAGGGGGAAGTCGATCTCCGCCCCCTCGCTCCGCCCGATCCAGTTGCGCTGCATGACGAGCACCCGTTCCGGCCACTGGCCTTCGAGCTCATCACACCCCTCCAGGAGGTCGTCGGCGTAGCGGGTGATGCGGAAGAACCACCCCTCTATCTCCTTGCGGTCCACTTCCGTGCCGCACCTCCAGCACGCCCCGCCCTCCACCTGCTCGTTGGCGAGAACGGTTTCGCAGCTGCCGCACCAGTTCACCGCCGAGCGCCGGCGGTAGACGAGTCCCCGCTCGTGCATCTTGAGGAACATCCACTGGTTCCAGCGGTAGTATTCCGGGTCGCAGGTCGACACCTCCCTCTCCCAGTCGTAGCTCACGCCGAGCCTCTTCATCTGGGCCCTCATGCCGGCGATGTTCGCCCGCGTCCATTCGTCGGGATGTGTTCCCCTGGCGAGGGCGGCGTTTTCGGCGGGCATGCCGAAGGCGTCCCAACCCATGGGATGAAGGACGCGGTGTCCCCGCATTGTCATGAACCGGGCCAGCAGGTCGCCGATGGAGTAGACCCGCATGTGGCCCATGTGCAGCTCCCCTGAAGGGTAGGGGAACATCTCGAGGCAGTAGTACTTCGGCCGCGAGTCGCCGGGCCTGACACGATGGGCTCCCCGCTCCTCCCAGATCCTCTGCCATTTGGCCTCTGTTTCAGCCGGCCGGTAGCGCTCCTGCATCTGCTTCCACCTCTTCCTTGCGCGATTTTCCCCGCAGATTGTATTGCGCCCCGGCGGCCAATGCAACCCGAAGCGCAGAAACTTGCCGGTGGTGCCAGGCATTCAATTTTACTGTTCCCGGCCGCGGGTGGCGTGATAGTGAAAATGAATGCCAGGCACCGTCTCCTCTCCGTCTCAACACCTCCCTGGTGCCTTCCGCGCGGTGGTATACTTCTCCCCGCGGATGGCAGTGCACCTGTCTTTGTACATTCTCACAGCGGGAGGGAGACATGAAGTCACTCACTGAGCATCTCTGGTTCGAAACGGACCGCCGCATGCAGTTCATAAACATCACCGCCAGGGTGGAGGAGCTGGTGGAAAAAAGCGGCGTCCGGGAAGGGCTCTGCCTGGTGAACGCCATGCACATCACCGCCAGCGTCTACATCAACGACGCCGAGTCCGGCCTCATAGAGGATTACCGGGACTGGCTGGAAGAGCTCGCGCCCCACGAGCCGATCGACCGTTACCGGCACAACCGCACCGGGGAGGACAACGGCGACGCCCACCTGAAGCGGCAGATCATGGGCCGGGAGGTGGTGGTGGCCATCACCGAAGGGAGGCTCGACACCGGCCCCTGGGAGCAGATCTACTACGGCGAGTTCGACGGGCGGAGGCGCAAACGGGTCCTCGTCAAGATCATCGGTGAATAAGGGCTCACGTGTTGACAAGAACCCGGGGGAAACGGTACAAGTGGCGCATTCCGGCACGACCGCGCCTGCCGGGAAATCCACGCTGACAACGCAGGGGAGAAACGCATGATTATCGTACTGAAGCCCGAAGCCACCCAGGCCGAGATCGATCAGGTAATCAGCAGGATCGAGGCCGCGGGTCTCAAGCCCCACGTCTCGAAGGGGGTGGAGCGCACCGTCATCGGCGCCATCGGCGACGAGGCGGCCCTCCGTGAGATCCCCCGGGCGATGCGCCCCGTTGTCGACCAGGTCCGCCCCATCATGACGCCCTTCAAGCGCGTGAGCCGCGAGTTCCGCAGGGAGCACACCGTCATCGATGTCAGGGGGGTCGGGGTGGGAGGGAAGAAGATTGCCGTCATC
>JAUWCW010000197.1 GCA_030609125.1 Candidatus Rokuibacteriota bacterium | reverse complement strand
CGCGAAGGGCGTGCCGTCCTCGACGGAGAGGGCGTAGAGCGAGAGGTGCTGTGGATCCGCCTCAACGCCTTTCGTGACGTCTGCCGACCAGTCCTCGAGGCTCTGGCCCGGCAGGCCGTAGATGAGGTCGAGGGAGATGTTCCGGAAATCCGCATCCCTCAGGGCGCGAAGGGCTGAGGAGACGTCATCCGTCGAATGTGCCCGTCCGAGGCGCCGGAGAAAGCGCTCATCAAAGGACTGCACCCCCAGGGAGACGCGATTGACGCCGAGATCGCGGAGGTGGCGTGCTTTTGCGGCGTCCAGGGTGCCCGGATTAGCCTCTACCGTGACCTCCGCATGGTCCGGCAGCCTGAAAGTGCCGTGAAGGGCCGCAAAGAGCCGTGAGAGCTGCCTCTCAGAGAGCATTGTCGGGGTGCCGCCGCCCAGGTAGACGGTCTTCGGCTCCCTGGGGCATTCCGATGCCGCCCGGGACAACTCGAGACAGAGGGCCTCGACGTAGCGGTCCATGAGGCCCTCGTCCGGCGCCGGCAGGGACGTGAAGCTGCAGTAGGGGCACTTGCTCAGGCAGAAGGGGATGTGGATATACAGGCCGGAAGGTGCGGTTAGAACGGTGCTTTCAGACAACGATACTGTATTGTGAATCAAAGAGTTATGTTGAATACCGTGAGAAACAGGTTTAGCAGACCGCCGATAAGGAAGGCGAAGGGGAGGATGAAGGCGACGATGGCCAGGGCCTTCTTGATGCCCTGCTCCTTGGCCATCACGAGGAAGTTGGCGATGCAGGGCACGAAGAGGGTGATGACCACCAGGGCCACCACGACCTGGTTGGCGGTGAGGACGGGAGGGTCGACGCGGACCAGGTCGAAGAGCCCCGCCGCGGCGTAGTCCCGCCGCAGGAAGCCGAGAATGAAGATCCAGGTGATTTCGGGGGGCAGTGAGAGCCACCCCGTCGTGATGGGGGAGAGGGCCTTTTCGAGGATTGAGAGCAGGCCGCTCTCGGCGGCGAGGAACAGCAAGAGGGTCCCGATGAGAAAGAGGGGGATCGCCTCCCGGAGAAACCAGATGACACGAAGGTAGGTCTTCACGACGATGTTCGAGATGCGGGGCATCCGCAAGGGGGGGATCTCGAAGATGAAGTCCGACTGGCTCCCGGGAAGGATCCGGGCCGCGGCGTAGCCGACGATGATGAGCTGGGAGAAGACCACCAGGGCCACCGTGACAAAGCCGGCGGTGGAGACGTGCATGGTCAGGCCGAGAATCGCCCCGAGCTGGGCGGAGCAGGGAACACCCAGGGCCAGGAGGATGGTGACGATGAGCCGCTCCTTGCGCGTTTCGAGGATGCGGGCCGTCATGGTGGCCATGGTGTCGCAGCCGAGGCCGAGGACCATGGGGAGGATGGCCTTGCCGTTGAGTCCGATGACGCGAAAGAGACGGTTGGACATGATGGCGAGGCGCGGGAGGTAGCCCGAGTCCTCCAGGACGCCGAAGGCGAGGAAAAACATGCCCACGATGGGAAGGACGATGGCGATGGCGTAGGTGAGGCCCATGGTGATCAGGCCGTAGTCGCCGACGAGCATTTCGCGGAAAAATTCCCAGGGGATGTGGTTGACAAGGCTGATGACCGCCGGGTTGATGTATCCGCCGAAAACGGTCCCTTCGAGAAAATCGACGAAAACGCCCGCCCCGATGGCGCCCACCAGGTAGTAGAGGCCCATCATGACTAAGATGAAGATGGGAAAACCCGTGGCGGGCTCCCTCGTCCACCGTCCCAGGAGCTCTCCGAGGTAGGAGCGCCGGCGCTCACCTTTTTTGACGATGCGGGAGACCAGTTTCTTGACCTCGGCCTGCCGGGTCTTCATGACGATGAGGCTCGTGGGCTGACGGAAGTGCCTTTCCACCTCTCTGACAATACTGCCGATCCGCTTACGGGTCTTTTCGCCGTAGGCGCATTCCACCCACTTTCGCAGGTCCGGATCGCCGGAAAGGAGCATGACGCTCAGGGAGCGCGAGCAGTAGCCGTGGGAGTCCAGGAGAGCGGCTACTGCATCGACGCGGCGTTCGATGTAGGGGCTGAAGGTGGCCTGGGGGGCGCCCGCCGAGGGGGAAAGGATCGCCTTCTTCAGGGCCGCCAGCCCCTCGCCCTCGGGCGCCACGGTGCGGATGACGTCTATCCCCAGGAGGCGGGAGAGCTCCTTGTAGCGGATGCCGATCCCGGCCTGGTCCGCTTCGTCGCTCATGTTGAGGCAGAGTATGAGGGGCAGGCCGAACTCCAGGAGCTGGGAGGTGAGGATGAGAGCGCGGGTGATGTTCTTCGTCGCCGCCACCTGGATGATGACGTCGGGGCGCCGGTCGAGAAGGATGTTGCGCGTGACCCTCTCGTCTTCCGAATGGGGATGGAGGGAGTTGACGCCGGGGGTGTCGATGACCGTGAAGGTGCGCTCTCCCAGGGAAACAGTGCCGGTGGTTATCTCCACCGTCGTGCCCGGATAGTTCGAGACGTTGGCGTATTTCCCCGTCAGGCGCCCGAAGATGACGCTCTTGCCGACGTTGGGCTGACCGACCAGCACGACCGTGGGTCCGTCATTGACGGACGGCAGCCGGGGATGGCATTCCTGCACGGTTCATTCCTTTCGTCAATGAAGCAGGGTACTGTACCAAATAGGGGGATATTTGGGAAGGAAACGGGCTCGGGATGACAGGGTGGCGGGACTTGGGGGAAGGTCAAGAAAAACTTGACACGAACCCGCCGTGAGGTGGTAGTATTCCGGTGACTCTTTAAACTAATCCGAGAGGTTAGAAAGGGAAGAATGGGTACGACACGCACCGCGGCAAGAAAGAGACGATCCGGGCTTTAGATGCCCGGGTCTTTTTTTTTGGGGAAAACATGGTAAGACGGTCCGACATTCTCGATGAAACAGGGATGAGGCGGGCCCTCGTCCGCATCGCCCATGAGATCCTGGAAAAGAACCACGGGCTCGAAGACGTCGTTCTCATCGGCCTGCGCAACAGGGGGGACCATCTCGCACACAGGGTGGCGGGCTACCTGCGCGAGATCGAGGGGGTCACGGTTCCCGTGGGCATCATGGACGTGACGCTCTACCGGGACGATCTCATGCACACCAGCCACTGGCCGGAGGTGCAGGCCACGGACATCCCCTTTCCCGTGGAGGCCAAGCACGTTGTTCTCATCGACGACGTTCTTTTCACGGGGCGCAGCGTGCGGGCCGCCCTCGACAGCCTCATGGATTTCGGCCGCCCCAGGACGATCCAGCTGGCCATCCTGATCGACCGGGGACACCGTGAGCTTCCCATCCGCCCCGACTACGTGGGCAAGAACGTCCCCACCTCCCGCTCCGAGGAGGTCCTGGTGCTGCTGAAGGAGTCCGACGGCCGGGACACGGTCCTGGTCCGCGACATCGGGGGGGCCGGCTGAGATGACCTGGACGCGGACCGATCTGCTCGGCATCGAGGGGCTGGAGCCGGGAGAGATCACCGAGCTTTTCGACACCGCGGCGAACATGAAGGAGATATCCTCCCGGGAGATCAAGAAGGTCCCCGTCCTCCGCGGCAAGACCGTCATCAACATTTTCTTCGAGTCCAGCACCCGCACCCGCATCTCTTTCGAGATAGCCGAAAAGAGGCTGAGCGCCGACTCCGTCAATTTCTCCGCTTCGGGCAGCAGTCTCTCCAAGGGCGAGAGCCTGATAGACACGGCGCGGAACCTGGAAGCCATGAGCCCCGACATTGTCGTTGTCCGACACTCCTGTCCCGGCGTGCCGCACATGCTGGCGAACCGGCTGGACTGTCCGGTGATCAACGCCGGCGACGGCGCCCACGAGCACCCGACCCAGGCCCTTCTCGACGCCTTCACCATACGGGAGAGGATGGGGCGGCTGGAGGGCGTGTGCGTGGGCATCTTCGGCGACGTCGCCCACTCCCGGGTCGCCCGCTCGGACATGCTGGCGCTGTCGAAGATGGGCGCGCGGGTGATCATCGGCGGGCCTCCCACCCTGATGCCCCTCGAGGCGCACTCGCTGGGCGTGGAGGTCGTGGGGAGGCTGGAGGAGATGCTCCCCGAGGTCGACGTGCTGATCATGCTCCGACTCCAGCTCGAGCGCCAGAAACAGGCCCTGATCCCGTCCGCGCGGGAGTACGCGGTCATGTACGGCCTGAACCCCGCGCGGCTGAAGCTTGCCCGTGAAGGCGTGATCGTCATGCACCCCGGACCGATCAACCGCGGCGTTGAAATATCGCCGGAGGTCGCCGACGGGCCCTGTTCGCTCATTCTCGACCAGGTCGCCAACGGCGTGGCGGTGCGGATGGCGCTTCTGTACCTGATCGCCGGCGCCGCC
This sequence comes from Candidatus Rokuibacteriota bacterium, assembly GCA_030609125.1. GTDB lineage: Bacteria > JAUVQV01 > JAUVQV01 > JAUVQV01 > JAUVQV01 > JAUWCW01. Next base: position 269 of record JAUWCW010000197.1, on the reverse strand, counting down.
GCCAAGGCCAGGGCAGGGGAAGGGGCGCCCAGGATCTGGAGGGAGGGTGACGCGGCGACCACGCCCCGGGCCGCGCGCAAGCGCCGGCGCGAGGAGGAGAGAGGTGGCTGAGGACGCTCTTCTGATCCGGGGGGGGCGGGTCGTCGATCCCGCCGCCGGCCTGGACGGCGAGGCGGACGTGCTCGTGGAAAACGGGACGATTGCGAAAGTCGGCCCCGGGCTCCGGCCGGGGAGGAAGGTCAGGACGCTCGATGCCGGAGGCAAGTGGG
>JAUWCW010000340.1 GCA_030609125.1 Candidatus Rokuibacteriota bacterium | reverse complement strand
GCGGATCTGATATGCTACTGTCGTGGGTGAAGAATTCACAGAACTGTCCACACCTTTTCCACATTATTTGTGAAAAGGAAACCTAAGGCAGTGAATTTAGAGGACAAACGTGAAAGGTGCGATCTCAGGGACCGCTCGCTCTATCGGCAGCGGGTGAAAGCTGATGATCTCGTGCCTTTTCAGGTGAGCATCAAGGAGACCGACCTGCTGATCCTCGCCGGAAGCGATCTTCGCGAGGAAGCGAGGGAACTTGTACTCACGCACCGCCTCCGGCTGGAAGAGTACATGGAACAGCACCCGGACTTCAGGACCGCGCTCGGACCGCTCCCGGTGCCGGAGACGGCCCCTTCCGTCGTGAGGCTGATGGCCCGCTCCGGACGCCTGGCGGGCGTGGGACCCATGGCGGCCGTGGCCGGGGCCATCGCGGAAGTTGTCGGGGACGGTCTGCGGAGCCTCTCCCCGGAAATTCTTGTGGAAAACGGCGGCGACGTCTACCTGAGAGGAAGCAGGAAGAGGGTAGTCGGCATTTTCACCGCCGAGCGCGGGCTCCGCGCACGCCTCGGGATCAGGGTCGATCCCGGAGGGGAGGCGCTCGGCGTCTGCACCTCTTCCGGCCGGTTCGGTCACAGCCTCAGTCTCGGGGAAGCATCGACGGCAACGGTTGTCGCCCCCTCGGCGGCCCTTGCCGATGCGGTGGCCACCGCCGTGGGCAACACGGTGCGCGGCCCGGAGGGCGAGAGAAGGGGGATGGACCTCGCCCGGTCCGTCGCGGGGGTCGCCGGGGCGGTGATCGTCCACGAAGGCCGGGTGGCGGCCTGGGGGGACGTGGAACTCGTGAGTTTGGAGGAGTAATGTCGAGACCATGTTGAAAGCGCTCGTCTTCGTCGTCATCGGGTACCTGAGCGGATCGATCCCCTTCAGCTACCTCGTGGGCCGTCTGGTGACGGGCAAGGACGTGCGCCGCGAGGGAAGCGGCAACGTGGGGGCCACCAATGTCTTGCGGATAGCCGGGAAGCGGGCCGGCCTGGCCGCGGCGTCAGGAGACATTCTCAAGAGCTTTCTCCCCGTCCTGGCGGCCGGATGGGCCGGCCTGGACCCGGTGTGGGTGGCGGTGACGGGCGGGGCGGTCATCCTCGGGCACTGCTATCCGGTGTGGCTGGGGTTTGCGGGGGGCAAAGGGGTCAACTCCGCCCTGGCGGTCTTTCTCGTCATTTTCTGGCCCGCGGACGTCGTCTTCGGGATAGTCTGGCTCGCCTGTTTCCGCCTGACCCGCTGGGTTTCGCTGGCATCGATACTCGCTGTGGCGACCCTGCCGGTGACGCTGGCTGCTGCCGGGGCGGAAAAGAGCTACACCATCCTCGCCCTGCTGACGGCGGTCTTCATTGCCTACCGTCACGGAAGCAACATACGCCGCCTCCTTGACGGCACCGAGCACCGCATGGGAGAGAGGAAAAAGGCATAGGAGAAGGGGGAACTCCACATGGCCGGGATAACTCACTGCAGTGAAAGGACGCTATGACCAGGAATCCAGGCTCGGGAAAGCCTCCTCCCCGGGGCAAAAAGGTGAGAAACACCCCCCCGGGAGACCAGCGGATCCGGGAAGAGATGGAGCGGCTCCACCTTCAGAATGAGATGATCCTCAACGCCGCCGGAGAGGGGATATTCGGGCTGAACACCCGCGGCGAGCACACCTTCGTGAATCCCGCGGCGGCAAGGATGCTGGGGTACGAGGTCGATGAGCTCATCGGCCGCAACAGTCACACCGTCTGCCATCACACCCGGGAGGACGGCACGCCCTACCCGGAGGAGGAATGCCCCATCTATGCCGCCTTCAGGGACGTGAAGGTGCATACGGTGGAGAACGAGAGGTTCTGGAGAAGGGACGGCTCCTCCTTCGCGGTACAGTACATCAGCACGCCCATCCTGGAAGACGGGGAGCTGGTCGGGGCGGTGGTGGCGTTCGACGACATTACCGAGAGGACACTGGCGGCCCGAAGACTTGCCGGGAAAACGAAGGAGCTCGAGGAGGCGAACGTCGCCCTGCGGACCCTGTTGCGCCACCGCGACCGGGCCATCGAGGAGCTCGAGGAAGACATCCTGGCGAACGTCCGGGAGCTGATCCTCCCCTCTCTCGATCAGGTCGAGGAGATCCTCGACACAGCCGGGGTGAGGGGACGCGAGCACATCGGAGCGATCCGGGCGAATCTGAGCGAGATCACCTCTTCCTTCTCCTCGGCCCTCTGCTCCGTCCCCCAGGGACTCACGCCCCGGGAGATTCAGGTGGCGGAGCACATCCGCCGCGGACGGACGAGCAAGGAAATCGCAAGAACGTTCAACATTTCCAAGGATGCGGTCGATTTTCACCGCAGCAACCTGAGGCGGAAGCTCGGGCTCGCGGGAAAGAGGGAAAATCTCCGCTCTCACCTGATCACTCTTGGATATAAGTAGTAGTATTTTCCTACTATAACACCATCATTTTCTTCGTATTGCCTCTGAATTCCCCGAGCTTACAATGGGACCCGGTTGGAGTCGCCCCAAGAAGGCGTCTCATAGCAGATACCAACAAAACAGAGGAGGAACCATGAAAAAAGTGATGGCCGTTCTATTCGCAGCAATTCTCCTGGGCGTTTCCATGTCTCCCGCATGGGCTGGAGGAGACAAGGTGCGGGGCGAAAGAGGTGAGGGCGAAACGAACCAGGTGGACGCCGACAGCCAGGGGAACCAGGCCCAGTAGGGCCACCGTCACCACCAGTCAGTCAACGGTTTTCGGGGGGGCAGCCGGCGGACGGGCATTCCGTGCCGAGGGTGCCCCCCCCATGTGTTTTCCAGCCGGCAGAGGAGGGGTGCGCCTGAATGCGCCACTTTTCGCGGCGGCCGAACGGTGGGAGGCCGTCCCTTCAGCGATTT
>JAUWCW010000277.1 GCA_030609125.1 Candidatus Rokuibacteriota bacterium | reverse complement strand
AGCGGAACTCTACAAGTACCTTCTCTCCCTGGTGGGGAAAGACCGGATGGTGTCACTTGCGGACAGGCTGCTCCAGACCAGAAACAGGTAAACCCGCTGAAGGAGACGATATTGGCCGGAGATATCAGCAAGGAAGACTTCAAGCAGTCCGTCAGGCAGTGGGCCGGGAAACTGAAGGTGCATCCTTCCCAGATCCGGATTCAGAAAATGTCGCGGAAATGGGCCTCCTGCTCGTTGAACAACCGTGTCTCGTTCAGCGAGGATATCCTCCTGGAGGATGTCAAAGTCCAGGAATATGTGATTGTGCATGAATTGCTGCACCTGCGTGTTCGAAACCACGGGAGGCTGTTCTCGAGTTTGATGGCCCTCTACCTGCCGGACTGGGAGGAACGATCAAAGTTGACAAGAAACGTCCCCCGGGGCGATAATGCCGCCATCTAATCTGGCAGTTCGGGGACTTGGGGGGAGCGATGAAGCCGAAATACATTTTCGTGACCGGCGGCGTCCTCTCCTCTCTCGGCAAGGGCCTGGCCTCAGCCTCCATCGGCGCCCTCATGGAGAGCCGGGGACTCACCGTTACCATCCAGAAGCTCGATCCCTACCTCAACATCGACCCCGGCACGATGAACCCCTTCCAGCATGGGGAGGTCTTCGTCACCGACGACGGCGCCGAGACGGACCTCGACCTCGGGCACTACGAGCGCTTCACCCGCGCCCGGATGACCAAGGACAACAACTTCACCACCGGCCAGGTCTACTACTCGGTCATCAGCAAGGAGAGGCGGGGCGACTACCTGGGCGGCACGGTACAGATCATTCCCCACATCACCGATGAGATAAAGGCCGACATCAGGAAGGTAGCCGACGACGTGGACCTGGTGATCGTGGAGATCGGCGGCACCGTGGGCGACATCGAAAGCCTCCCCTTCCTCGAGGCGATCCGGCAGTTCCAGTGGGATGTGGGCCACGAGAACGCCATCTCGATCCACCTCACCCTGGTCCCGCACCTCTCCGTGGCGGGGGAGCTGAAGACGAAACCGACCCAGCACAGCGTCAGGACCCTCCGGGAGATCGGCATTCAGCCCAATATTCTCATCTGCCGGACGGACCGCCTCCTGCCGCCGGAGCTGAAGAAGAAGATAGCCCTTTTCTGCAACGTTACGCCTGACGCGGTGATTACCGCCAAGGACGTGGACAACATCTACGAGGTCCCCCTGAACCTCCACCATGAGGGGTTGGACGAGAAGATTGCCGAGCTGCTCAACATCTGGAGCAAGCGGCCCGACCTGGGGGAGTGGGAGGAGATCGTCCGGCGCGTCAGGAACCCGAAGGGGGAGGTCACCATCGCCCTCGTTGGCAAGTACGTCGATCTGAAGGAGTCCTACAAGAGCCTCTCGGAGGCCTTTGCCCACGGAGGCATCGCCAACGAGGTGACCGTGAACATGTGCTACGTCGATGCCGAGGAACTGGAGAAGAAGGGGGCCGCCGAGTTCCTGGAGGGGGCGGACGGACTGATGGTTCCCGGCGGGTTCGGGGTCCGGGGTATCGAGGGAAAGATCGCCGCCATCAAGTACGCACGGGAGAAAGGAGTCCCCTTCTTCGGCATCTGTCTCGGCATGCAGTGTGCCGTCGCCGAGTTTGCGCGCAACGTCCTGGGGCTCGAGAAGGCCAACAGTTCCGAATTCGACCCCGACACCCCCCACCCCGTCATCGACCTCATGCAGGAACAGGAGGAAGTGGACGAAAAGGGCGGTACCATGCGTCTCGGGGCCTACCCCTGCAAGCTCACCCCGGATTCCCTGGCGCACCGGATCTACGGCGCCGAGGAGATCCAGGAGCGCCACCGCCACCGCTACGAGTTCAACAACTCCTACCGCGAGCTCTTCGCCAAGTCCGGAATGCTCCAGACCGGCGTCTTTCCGGGCAGGGAACTTATTGAGATCATTGAGCTTCAAGGTCACCCCTGGTTTCTCGCGTGCCAGTTCCACCCGGAGTTCAAGTCCCGACCATGGGAGCCGCACCCGCTCTTCCGGGATTTCGTCAGGGCGGCAGTGGAGCAGAAGGCGAGAGGATCCGCCCAGCCCGTTGAGCATGCCGCCGAAAACTAAGAGTAGCGCACAGCCGGCGGCCCGGAAGAGAAAAGCTTCGCCGGTGCGGGTGGGTTCGGTGAGGATCGGGGCCGGTCACGGTCCGGTCATGATCGCTGGCCCCTGTGTCATCGAAAGTCCCCGTTCGGCCCTCTCTCTCGCTGAGGATCTTGCCCGCCGGGCCTCCCGCCTCGGCGTTCCGCTCATCTTCAAAGCATCCTACGACAAGGCGAACCGCACCTCACTCGGCTCCTACCGGGGCCCGGGACCGGGGCCGGGGCTCGAGATCCTTGCCCGGATAAGAGAGCGCACCGGGCTGCCGGTGCTGACGGACGTGCACTCCGTCGCGGAGGCCAGAGAGGCGGCGGCCGTCGTCGATGTGCTTCAGATCCCGGCCTTTCTCTGCCGCCAGACGGACTTGATCACCGCCGCCGCCGAGTCGGGAAAGGCCGTGAACATCAAGAAGGGCCAGTTTCTCGCTCCCGGGGACGTGCGCTATATCCTCGAGAAGGCGTACGCCACGGGGAACCGCAACATACTCGTTACGGAGCGGGGGACGAGTTTTGGCTATCACCGCCTGGTGGTGGATTTCTCCTCCCTCCCGGCCATCCGCGCCATGGGGGCGCCGGTGGTCTTCGACGCGACCCACAGCGTCCAGATGCCCGGCGGGGAAGGGGGCCGGTCGGGCGGGAGGCGGGAGATGGTTCCCTACCTGGCCCGCGCGGCCGCCGCGGTGGGGGCCGACGCCTTCTTCTTCGAGGTTCACCGGAAACCCGACAGTGCCCTGAGCGACGGGCCCAACAGCATTACCCCGGCGGCCCTGGAGTCCCTCTGGCCCCTCCTGGACAACATAGACGGCCTCACCCGGAGAAGGGGTCTTTGAAAGGCGACGAGAAGATACTCAAGCGGGCCCGCAGGACCCTCGAGCTGGAGGCGAAGGCGATCGAGGGGATGATCTCCCGCCTCGGGAAGAGCTTTCTCAAGGCCGTCTCCCTCCTCTACGACTGTCGGGGGAGGGCGGTACTCACCGGTGTGGGCAAATCGGGCCTGGTGGCGAAGAAGATCGCCGCCACTCTGTCGAGCACCGGCACTCCGGCGATTTTTGTGCACTCCGCGGAGGCCGCCCACGGCGACCTGGGAGCCATCACGCCGGTGGACGTGGTCGTGGCGGTTTCCTCCAGCGGCGAGACCAATGAGATCCGGCAGGTCATCCCCACGCTGAAAAAGGTGGGGGTGAAGATTATCGCCATCACCTGTTCGCGCTCATCCTACCTTGCCGGGGTGAGCGACGTGTCTCTTCTGATCGGTCGGATCCGCGAGGCCTGCCCCCTGGGATTGGCCCCCACTACCAGCGCCGTGGCCTCCATGGCTCTCGGCGACGCTCTCGCCACCGCCCTGCTGGAGAAGAGAGGATTCAGGGAGGA
>JAUWCW010000112.1 GCA_030609125.1 Candidatus Rokuibacteriota bacterium | reverse complement strand
AATGAAAATGAACGCCCTGTCATCCCGAGCACGTTGACTTTGCTCAGCATAAACTCCACCGAGGGATCTGACGATTCTCGCACCGCTACCAAATGCAACTAGCCTTGCATGTAGTAGAACCATATGATAAGACGCTTGCATATGGTTAAGAGACCTTTCTGGATCCGGAAGCTGGAAAGCGCCTGGCGACGCCACTCCGTCGTGTGGCTATACGGCGTCAGAAGAGTCGGAAAGACGTTTCTGTGCCGAAGCCTCGAGAAGATCGAGTACCTGGACTGCGAGCTCCCCCGGGTGCGCCGCATGCTGGAAGATCCCGAGTCATTCCTGGAGCACAGAGGCGGCAAGAGAGTTGTTCTCGACGAGATCCACCGCCTCTCCGACCCGACATCGATTCTCAAGATTGCCGCCGATCATTATCCCGATGTGCGCATCCTCGCCACCGGTTCGTCAACACTGCAGGCTTCGCGCAAGTTTCGGGACACCCTCACGGGAAGAAAGGCCGAGATCTGGCTGACACCGCTGACGCACGCCGACCTGGAGCCTTTCGGCAACACAGACCTGCGTCATCGCTTTCACCGGGGGGGGCTGCCCCCGTTCTTCCTCGCCGCCCGCAGCAGGGAGCGCGAGTACCAGGAATGGTTTGATTCCTACTGGGCCAAGGACATCATGGAGCTCTTCCGACTGGAGCGTCGCACCTCCTTCATGAAGCTCCTGGAACTCCTTCTCGTCAACAGCGGCGCCATTTTCGAGGCGACCCGCTACGCGCGGCCCTGCGAGATCAGCCGCACAACGGTGTCGAACTACCTCTCCGTTCTCGAGTCGACCCTGGTCGCCCACGTGGTGCGCCCCTTTTCGGGGAGGAAAGTGACGGAGATCGTGGCGGCTCCCAAGGTGTACGGCTTTGACACCGGCTTTGTCTGCTTCTTCCGGGGATGGGAAAAGCTTCGCGGCGAGGACCTCGGAATTCTCTGGGAACACTATGTCCTCAACGAGATAATGGCCCGGACTCAGAACCGGCAGATTCTTTACTGGCGCGACAAGAGTGGGCACGAGGTGGATTTTGTTATCAAGAAGCGCGGCAGGCCTCCAGTCGCCCTGGAATGCAAGTGGTCCGCCGCCGGCTTCGCTCCCGCGGGAGTCCAGGCGTTCCGCCGCCGCCACCCCGAGGGGGAGAACCTGGTGGTGGCGCAGGATGTGGACCGGTCCTTCCGCCGGACGCTGCCCGGGGGATTGAAGGTGCGGTTCCTGAGTCTGGAAGGTTTGCTGAAGAATCTGACATGAGCAGCTTCCCCCGCTCCGACCGCGTCTTCCGCGTCGGCATCACCGCGCTCCTTCTCTTCGCCCCCCTCGCCTTCGCGAGCGTCGAGCCCTGGTCGGTGGCTCTCCTCACCGTCGGCATCTCGCTCCTCGTCATCCTCTGGTACGGCCGCGAGCTCCGCTATCCCGAAGAGAGCGCCGCCTACCGCAGGCGCACCACCTTCGACAAGAGACTCGCCGCCGGCCTGCACTGGCCGGCCCTGGCGTTTCTCGCCTTCGCCGCCTTCCAGCTGGTACCCCTCGGCGAGAGCGCCCTGGGCGTCGTCTCACCCGCCGCCCTGCGGATCATCACCGTCGCCGGCGCCGCCGACCACGCCCACTCCGTCTCCCTCGTGCGCGGGCGCACCCTCTCGAACCTCTCCTTCACGATCAGCATGGCCTTCTTCTTCATCCTCGTCCTCAACACCCTGCGCACCCGCCGCGACATCCGCCGCCTCGCCCTCACCGCCGTCGTCATCGGCTTCGGGATCGCGCTCTTCGGCATCGTCCAGCGCTTCGCCTGGACGGGGAAGATCTACGGCTTCATGCCCGTCACCACAAGTCCCTTCGGCCCCTACGTCAACAAGAACCACTTCGCCGGCCTCATGGCCATGCTGGTTCCCCTCGGCCTCGGGTACCTCCTGAGCATCGACAAGCGCCGCCGCACGAAGAACGGCCGCCGGCAGGACGGATCGACCGAACTGCGCCCTGCCGCGGGAGACCTCCGCTCCCACCAGTTCCTCGTCGGCTTCATGGTGGCCATCATGATGGGGGCCCTCTTCATGAGCCTCTCCCGGGGCGGAATGGTATCCCTCGTTCTTGCCCTCCTTCTCATGGGCGGACTGATTGCGACGCAGCAGAAAGACAAGAGCCGCGTCCTTATCTGGGGCGGCACCTCCCTGGCGGGCCTCGCCGCCGCCTTCTGGCTCGGAGGAGAGGAACTCGTGGAGCGGATCGGCACCTTCATTTCCATTCTGCAGGCTCCCGGCCGGCAGGTCAGAATGGACATCTGGTCCGACGCGGCGGCCATGGTACGCGACTTTCCGATCTTCGGCTCCGGCCTCGGCACCTTCGGGGACGTCTACCCTATGTATCGGGCGGCCCTCGAAAGGCGGATCCACTTCACCCACGCCCACAACGACCACCTGCAGTTCCTGATCGAGGGCGGTCTGATCGGAGTGGGGATCGCCCTGGCCGCCGCGATCCTCTTCCTCCGCAGCCTCCGGGACACCCTCAGCATCCGCCGCGACCGGGAGGTGATCTACCTCGCCCTCGGCAGCCTCTCCGGCCTGGTGGCCCTGCTATTTCACAGCTTCACCACCTTCAACTTTCACATCCCCGCCAACGCCCTCTACTTCACCCTCCTGGCCGCCTTCACCCTCAAAATCACCCACAGCCGCCTCTGACCCCGTGCTTTCGCAGGTTAAAACCTGCGGCTACCCTGTTCCCGTGCCCCCCCCACCTGTCATTCCGAGCGAAGAGAGGAATCTGACGAATGAGTGAAAATGAGTGCCAGGCACCGGTTTGTTCTACCGGCCCATCTTCGCGATAAAGGCGTGGAGAGGCAGCACGCTCACTTTTTCCGCGAGGGGGTACTCGTCCGCCACCTGGGCGATAAGGAAGGTTCTGTCCGGGGACAGGGATTCAATGGAGTTCTGAAACCCTTTAGAGACTTTCGGGCTGCTCGAGGCCTTTATTTCCACAGCGACCTTTCCCGTCCCCTTCGTCATGACCAGGTCGATTTCCGTCCCGTTCGATGTTCGGTAAAATGATGGCTGCCACCGGGGAAACCGGGTCAGGATGTTCTCCACGGCATATCCCTCGAAGGAAGACCCGTAGACGGGATGGGAGAAAAGGTCCTCCATCGTCTCGATTCCCAGCAGGGTGTGCAGCAGGCCGGAGTCCCTTATGTAGACCTTGGGAGATTTTACGAGCCGTTTCTTCGTATTCCCCGAATAGGGAGGCAGAACCCGAAGCACGAAGGTTTGCTCCAGGATGTCGATATAGTTCCTGACGGTATGGGAGCTGACACCCATCGAGCCCGCCAGCTTCGAGGTGTTGAGTACCTGTCCGTGTGAGTGGGCCAGCATCCTCCAGAGTCTTCCCAGGGCGGCGGCCGGTATCCTGAATCCGAGTTGCGGTATATCGCGTTCAAGGAAGGTCCGTACGTAGTCTTCCCGCCACTGGAAACTCTCTTCATCGTCCCGGGCAAGGATGCTCCTGGGGTATCCTCCCCGCAGCCAGTGCGTGCTGTCCGGGACGCGGGGGAGCTCTTCGCGGGTAAACGGCGTGATCTCGATGTAGGAGATCCTCCCCGCAAGGGACTCCGAACTCTGCCTGATCAGATCTCTTGACGCCGATCCCAGGATAAGAAACTGGGAGTTCCTCCTGTGGCGGTCGATGACCCCTCTCAGTACAGGGAAGATGTCGGGCGCTCTCTGTATTTCGTCGAGGCAGATAAGACGGTCGCCGAACTGACTGAAAAACGCTTCCGGGTCGGTGAGCTTTGTGAGGTCGGACGGGCGTTCCAGGTCGAGGTAGAGGGCATCCGGAAAGTCCTTGAGGACCATGCCGGCAATGGTTGATTTGCCGACCTGTCGCGCTCCGAGGAGGGCGACGGCCTGGGTGGTGCGAAGCCTCTCTCGCACAGTGGACGTGATGTTGCGGTCGATCAGTCTATGCATATATGCATAATAGGTTCATATTTGCATACTGTCAACACGCAGGCACGCTCCTCCTCACCTGTCATCCCGAGCAAGGCCGAGGGATCTGACGCACCCCGGAGATTCCTCGTCGTTGCACTCTCGGAACGACAATGCGGAAACGATGAAAATGAACGCCCGGCACCATCTTTCGCATGATTCATTATCACTTGACCAGCCGCCGGAAACGGTGAAAATGAGTGCCAGGCACCGGTTACGGCACCGGTTACACCAGCCGGCGCAGGAAATCCACGGCGGGACAGACCCGGACCTGCTCGGGAGAGAGGAAATCCTTCCTCCCTACGGCGCTTATCTGCCAGGCCTCGCAGCCGGTCACACGCTCCTTGAGATAGGTGATCCCCCTGTCCACGGGGGCATCGTTCCACTTGCACTCCACGAGCATGAGGGGCCGGCGGTCCTCGAGCACCACGAAGTCCACCTCCCGCCCGTCGACATCACGGAAATACCGCAGCTCCACGTCACGGCCCTGCGTGTCTTCGAGAAAGCATGTCCATTTCAGGAGGTGCACGGCGACCATGTTCTCGAATCGCACGGCCCGGTCCTTGACCAGGGTCCAATCGAAGTGATAGTGCTTCTGCTCCTTTTTCACGGCCCGGATCCGGGGGGCACCGAAAGGCATCAGCCTGAAGACCGCGTAGAGCCGCTCCAGGATCCGAAGCCAGTTCGCCACGGTCTTGTGGCTCACCTGGAGGTCCTCACGAAGAGCATTGATCGAGAGGGGGGAGCCCACGAGCTCGGGAAGACGCAGCATGAGAAGCTCCATGTTCCCCAGGTCCTTCACCCCCTCGAGAGAGCGCAGGTCCTCGTAGACCAGTCTCTGGCGGTACTCTCTCGACCAGCGCCGGGACTCTGTTGCCGACGAGGAGAAAAAGGGCTCCGGAAATCCCCCGAGGCGGCACAGATCGAGCAGGTCCTCCCGCGACCGGATGGCCAGCTCGGCGCTCGAGAGGGGGAGCAGCCGCAGATAGTGGTACCTTCCCTGGAGGGAGTCCCCGCCGAAGCGGTAGTAGTCGAGACGGGCGCTGCCGGTAACGAGGACCCTCTGCCCGGCGGGACGGCCGTCATAGAGGCCTTTGAGATAATTCCGCCAGGAGCGGTACTTGTGGATCTCATCGAGGACGAGCAGGTCCACCGCCGGGAGCTCTCTTTTCAGGATCCGTTCCCGGTGCGCGGCCACGTCCCAGTTCAGGTACCCCTTGCCATCTCCAAGGATGTCCCTGGCCAGGGTGGTCTTGCCCACCTGTCTCGCCCCGCCGACAAAGACCATTTTCTTCTCCAGGTCGGAGACAATCTGGGACTTGAGATATCGCTCACGCACCTTGGACAAGGTATGCCCCTTTTTCGCTGCCTGCCTTTTCTGACGATTGGATCATGTTGCGAGTAATATTACCACAGGGTGAAATAAGTCGCGAGTGTTTTTGACCCGGGGCCGGGAACAGTGAAAATGAACGCCCGGCACCATCTTTTCCGATCTTACCCCTCAAGCCAGAAGGAGGCGGGCTTCTGGAGGAATTCCTCGAGAGATACGCCCCCTTCGCCCACGAGCAGCCGGCGATCGGGTTTGAAGGCCTTGGCGAAGGCTTCCATGCCGGGGAGGTTGTCTTTGCGCCGGCCGCTTTTGACTTCGATGGCGAGGAGGCGCGTACCGCTCTGAACGACAAAGTCCACCTCCCGGCTGCGCTCCCGCCAGTAGGAGACCGTGGCGCCGGAGCCGGTCAGAGAGTTGAGCAGATGGGCGCCGACGGCGCTTTCGATGAGACGCCCCCGCAAAGAGAGGTCGGCTCCGGCATCTTCGAAACTCCTGCCCGACTGGGCCGTCAGCAGGGCGGTATTCAGGACCTGGAGCTTGGGGCTTGATCCGCGCTGTCGCACCTTGGCGCCCGAGAACTTCTGGAGGCCAGTTACCATTCCGGCCCCCCCCAGCAGATCAAGATAGTGGGCCAGGGTGGTGGTGTTGCCGGCGTCGTGCAGCTGCCCCAGCATTTTCTGGTAGGAGAGGATCTGCCCGGAGTAGTCGCAGGCGAGATGGAAGAGCCGGCGCAGGAGGGCGGGCTTGTCCACGCGACTCATGAGGAGTATGTCGCGGGAGATGGTCGTCTCAATCAGCGAGTCGATAATGTAGCGGCGCCACCTCTCCTCGTCGCCAACGAGGGGAGCGGCCCCGGGATAGCCCCCGAAAAAGAGATACCGTTCAAGATCCCACTGGAAGGCCTCACGCATTTCCGGGTAGCTCCAGTGCGTGACGGGAATCAACTCGAAGCGGCCGGTGAGACTCTCCGAGAGCCCCCTTCCCAGCAGAAGGGGGGAAGAGCCGAGGAGCACCACCTGGAGCGGCGCCCCGGAAGCGGTGTCTTCGTCCCACAGCCGCTTGACCGTCTCGGACCAGGCCGTGACTTTCTGAACTTCGTCGAGGACCAGGAGGGCCCTGTCTTTCCCTCCTCCGCCTCGGGTGTTGGTTCTGGCGGTATCCCAGGTGGTTTCGATCCAGGCGCGGTCCCGCAGAGAAGGTTCATCGGCGGACCCGTAGAGCGCTTTCAGGCCGGCGGCGGCGATGACCTGTTGAGCC
>JAUWCW010000002.1 GCA_030609125.1 Candidatus Rokuibacteriota bacterium | reverse complement strand
GCAGGAGGGCGAGCGCAGGGCCGTTCTGCAGGCCGACGCGGAGCCTGAGGTCATGATCGGCTTCCACAAGCCGACACTTCCCGACCCCGATGACTACGTCTTCGACCTGATCGACGGTCTTCTCGCCGGCGGCCGCACGTCGCGGCTTTACCGGCGCCTGGTGGAGGAGACCCAGCTCGCCCTGTCCGTCTCCGCCGTCAACGGCTTCCCCGGGGCGCGCTACCCCAATCTCTTCGTCATCAGGGCGGTGCCGCGGCACCCCCACGATGCGGCGGAGGTGGAGAGCGCCGTCCTCGAGCAGATCGATCTTCTCGCCCGTGAGGGTGTCACGGGGAAAGAGGTCAGCCGGGTGAGGAAACGGCTGCGGGCGGACCTTCTCCGGGGTATGCAGTCCAACGCGGGCCTGGCCGGTCTTCTCTCCTACTTCCAGGCTGCGGCGGGCGACTGGCGCTACGCCGTGACGCATCTGGACGTGCTGGAGGGGATCACTCCCGAGCAGATCCGGGAAACGGCGGCGCGGTATCTGACGGGGTCGAACCGGACTGTGGTGCATCTGAAGACGCAGAGGCCCGGTAAGGGAGAAAGCCGGTGAGAGTGACGGCGGGGGCCCGCGGATTCACGGCCGCCTGTGCGGCGGCGCTCCTCGTTTCCCTGGCCGCCTGTGCCGCCCCGGACGTCGAGGACCCCAGAAAGATGCGGTTCGATCCGGTGAAGCTCTCCCCGCCGGTTCCCCGGCGGGTGGTCCTCGGCAACGGCACGGTTCTGCACCTGCTTCCCGACCACGAGGTGCCCCTCGTCAACGTCAAGGTCCTGGTGCGCACGGGAGGGGTCCTGGACCCGCAGGGGAAGGTCGGCCTGGCCGCGATAACCGGGGGCGTGCTGCGGAGCGGCGGCGCCGGAAGCTTTTCGGGCGAAGAGCTGAACGAGAGCCTGGAGGAGATGGGGGCCCTCCTGGAAACCTCTGTCGGCCGCACCTCGGGAAGGGCGAACCTCTCCGTTCTCACCTCCGACCTCGAAGAGGGCCTGGAGCTTCTGGCGGAAGTTCTGCGGCGTCCGCGCTTCGACCCGGAGGAACTCGACAGGGCGAAGAACAGGAAGATAGAGGAGATTCGCCGCGTCAACGACGATCCGGACTCGATTGCCTATCGTGAACTGAGGCCCGCCCTCTACGGTGACGGTCCACGGGGACGGTCGGCGACGCCGGAGACGATAGGGGCCATCGAAAGGGCGGACCTGACGGCTTTTCACCGGCGGTATTTTTTCCCGGACCGCCTTATCGTCGGTGTGAGCGGAGATTTCCCGGAGGAGAACATAGTGGCGCTGTGGGAGAGACACTTCGGGGACTGGAAGCCTGCCCGCACCGCGCCGCCGGACTTTCCGGTTCCCGCCGGCCCCGCTTCTGCCGGGGTGACGCTCGTCAGCAAGGGGTTTCCCCAGGCAACGGTCCTCCTCGGCCACTTTGCCCCGTCCATCGACTCGCCGGACTACTACGCTTTTTCCATCGTCAACTACGTCCTCGGCGGAGGAGGGTTCAACTCGCGTCTCACGGAGCGGATCCGGTCCGACCTCGGCCTCGCCTACAGCGTGGGCAGCTGGTACAGCGGCCGGCCGGGGTACGGAGTGATGGTCGCCTACCTGAAGAGCGGCTCCGCCACGGCCGTGGAGGCTGTCGGACTCATGAGGGAAATCATGCAGAAGGTAAAGGGGGAGGGCGTAACGGAAGAGGAGATGGAATGGGCGCGCAGGTCCGTCATCAACGGACTCATCTTCGCCGTGGACAGCTCGGCGGAGATTGTCTCGCGCAGGATCTCTTACGAGTACGACGGCCTCCCGCCGGACTTTCTCGAGACCTACCCGGTGAAGCTCAGGGCGGTTTCGCTCGACGAGGTGAACGAAGCGGCCCGGGCCTGGCTCCGTCCTCTGGAAGCGCCGATCGTCGTCGTCGGGGACGAGAGCGGATTCGACGGCTCTTTCGCGGAGTTCGGCGAAGTCACGAACGTTCCCCTGCCTGAGTATTGACCCGCATCGTGCGGGCAAGGCCCGGCAGGACACCCCTGCACCCGCCTATGCACGCCGCTCAGTCGACGGGAAGGATCTCGAAGTCGCTGGTGATTACGACGGGCTCCTTCAGCGTCGCTCCCACGGAGCAGTATTTCTCTTCCGAGAGCGCGATGGCGCGGCGCACGGCTTCCGGGTCGACGCCGTCGCCGCGCACGATGTAGGTGATCTTCAGGTTTCGGAAGAGAGCCGGATAGTCCTCCGCCTGGTCGCCCGAAACGGTGACTTCGAGAGACGACACGGACTGGCGTTTCTTTCTGAGAATGGAAATAACGTCCATGCCGGTGCAGCCGGCGAGGCTGAGGAGCAGCAGCTCCGAAGGACGGGCCGCGGAATCCGCGCCGCCGACGCTGACGGGACCGTCCATCACGACGTCGTGGCCGGAATCGGCATGTCCCGTGAATCGAAGCCCTTTCGTGCAGGTGACTTTGGCCTTCATCTGGATCCCCCTTTCCGGCTCCGGCCGGTGTGTATTCGCTTCGCGCCTATTGTAACCCGGCAGGGGCACGTCTTCCAGGGGAAGCGGCGAGAGGGGGTCGAGGCCCCGTTCCGGTTTGACTTTCCCGGCCCTTGTTCATAAAATCTGCGAAAACATTGGAAAAAAGAGGATATGAGCCGCCTTTTTGACGGGTTTTCAGTACTGTTGCGTCACGCTTCGAACGCAGTCTGCCTCCTGCTTCTTCTTGCCGCTCCCGCTCCGGCGGTGGTGACCTTCGACCTTCTTCACGACACCCCTGCTTCCCGGGAGGCCCTCAAGGAGGAGTTCGGCATGGCCGATCTCCCCGCGAATGGCAGGGCGGACCAGACCGCCGGGATGAAATCACCCTCTTTCGACGAACTCGAGACGATATGGTTCGGCCGCGAGAAGTTCCTGCAGATCGGGGAGAAGGAAAAGGCCCGGCAACAGATCGATCTCCTCTGGGAAAAGGAAATGGAACGGGGGGTGCGCAACCTGCCCGAGTACGGCGAGGTCCTCGTTCGGGAGGCGCGAAGGGACATCCAGCGGGGCCAGGTCGAAAAAGCCGGAGAAGTGCTGGCCATGGCCCGCAAGCTCTCTCCGGAGCTTCTCCCCCTCTATTTCGCCAACGCTTCGCTGGCGCTGAAGAAAAACTTCTGGGACCTTCTGGGGGCGGCGCAGGAAGTGACGAAGGGCTTCAAGGCCGTCCAGAGAAGTTTCAAGCTCCAGGCCTGGGCGCTGGCGAACCTGTTCGCCACCGTCAGTGCCGGGCTCTGCCTCTTTTTCTCCGTCTTCATAGCCGCCCTGGTTCTGCGCAACGTGAGCCGGGCCGTGCACGACATCTCGGAGATTCTCCCGCGGCGCTTTTCGCCGACGACGAGAAAGGTCCTGGGGTGGATCGTCTTTTTCCTCCCCGTCCTCGTCGGCCTTCCCGTGTGGTGGTGGTTCATCATCGCCGGAGTGATGCTCTGGCCCTATGTTGCCCGTGTGCCCCGCGTTGTCCTTTGTCTCGCCACTCTCTATCTCCTCTCCCTCCCCTTGCAGGTTCAGATGCTCTCGAGCCTGCTCTCCATGCACCGCCAGCCGTTCCTGGAAAGAGTGGTTTCGATCAGGGAAAACCACTGGGACCGGACAGACTACCTCGCCCTGAAGAAGATCGCTGCCGAAAAGCAGCCCACCCCCCTTGCCCTGGCGACCATCGGTCTCGCCGCCAAGAGACTGGGCGACTTCGATGAGGCGGAGAAGGTGTACCGCCAAGCCCTCGAGCTGTCGCCGGACGACGCGGCTCTCTGGAACAATCTCGGCAACCTCGCCCTGAACCGCAAGGAGGTCGACGAGGCCATCGGACACTACGAGAAGGCCCTCCAGAACGACCCGGAGCTCTTCGCGGCCCACTACAACCTGAGCCTTTCCTACCGGGACAAGTTTCTTTTCCCCGAGGGGGAGCGGGAGTCACGGAGGGCCGTCGACATCGACTCCGAGGCGAACGCGTACTACACGAGCATCGCCGGCGAGCATTTCAACCGGTACACCGTCGATGAGCTCCCCTCCCTGAAAGCCATCTGGGAACTCGCCCTCCAGAAGAACAAGTGGCAGAAAGCAACGGCGGACCACCTCTGGATGCTCTCCATGCTGGTGGCGCCCATGGAGACCTGGCCCTTCTTCATAGGCGGAGTCATCTTCCTCGGTTTCGGCCTGTGGATCTACCGGTCGTCGCAGGGCGTGGCCGAGAGCTGCGAGAAGTGCGGGAGGCCTTACTGCCCCCGATGCCGGGGAAGCAGGAGCGGCTGCCTCTGCAGCCAGTGTCACTCCATCTTCGTGTACAAGAAAGGTGTGGAGGCCAGGGTGCGGGTCAGGAAAATGGCCGACATCAAGAGGGGGCGGCAGCTGCGGACAGCCCGTCGCGTCATCTTCGCCGCCCTTCTGCCCGGCGGCGGGCACCTCTCGGCGGGACACTACGGCTGGGGAGCCTTTTTTCTGCTGCCCGCCTCTTTCTTTCTCGCCAGGTTTCTGCTTGTGAAGGACTTCTACCCGCCGGTCCAGTACCTGCGCCTCACCGGGGGATGGGGGCTCACGGCGGTGGCGGCGGCCCTCTTCGCCCTCTGGTGGGCGGCGAGTTTCTGGTCCGCCCTGAAGTTGGAGGAGTAAGACGGATGGCCCTGGAAGGAACTTTTTCGGACTTCGGGCTGGCGGAGATCTTCCAGCTCATCAGTCTTCAGAAAAAGACCGGCGTTCTGACGGTCAGGGGCGGCGCGGACGGCCAGGTCGTGACCGTCTCCTTCGACCGGGGGATGGTCGCTTTCGCCGACGAGTACCAGCGCTCGGAGGCGGAGAGGCTGGGCAGCATCCTCCTGCGTTCCCGGATCGTCACCAGGGAGGCCCTGGAAAAGGCCATCGAAA
Source organism: Candidatus Rokuibacteriota bacterium (assembly GCA_030609125.1). GTDB lineage: Bacteria > JAUVQV01 > JAUVQV01 > JAUVQV01 > JAUVQV01 > JAUWCW01. The sequence continues at coordinate 18,810 of JAUWCW010000002.1, read as the reverse complement.
CCCAGAAGCAGACCCTGCAGAGGCTCGGCCACGTGCTCGTGCAGATGGGTTTCATCACCCAGCAGGAGCTCCGGAGGTCCCTCCAGACGCAGATGAAGGAGACGGTCTACCGCCTCTTCCGCTGGAAAGAAGGATCCTATCACTTCAGCGCCGAGCCAGTTGCCTTCGACAAGGACATGTACCAGCCGCTGGCGGCGGAGTTTCTCCTCATGGAGGGAGTGAGGATGATCGACGAGTGGCCGATCATCGAAAAGAGGATCACCTCCTTCGACATGGTTTTCGCAAAGGTCCCGGGAAGGGAGCCGGCGGCGGGCAAGTCCTCCGAGGCCGGCGGTGAGGAATGGGACGACATCATGTCCATCGTGGACGAGGGGTCCGGGGAGGAGCGGGACCGGCCTTCCTCGGGCGGCTCGAAGCTGAGCAGCCGGGAGCAGGCGATCTATCAGGTCGTGGACGGGGAGAAAACGGTTCAGGACATCATAGACGTCGGCAAGATAGGGGAGTTCGAAACCTGCAAGGCCCTGTACAGTTTTCTCTCCGTCGGTCTGATCCGGGAGGTTCAGGAGGCCATGCCGGCGGCGCCGGTGAAATCCGGCCCCCGACGCGCGTTCCTGCCCCTTTTTGACGTGGCCGTGGTGGCCCTCGCCGCCGCCGCGGCCCTGGCGGCCCTCCTTTTCAACCCTTGGAGCTACTTCTCTCTCAACTATAATGTGCAGCGGAGCCGGGAGGAGATCGGGAGGCTGAAGGATGACGTGAAAGTCGAGAGGCTGCGTCACGCCCTCGACGTTTTCTACCTGGAGAAACAGGCTTATCCTCTTGCCCTCGAGAAGCTGTCGGAGGACAAGCTTCTGCGGCCGGGAGCGATTCGGGATCACCGGGGGAGGGTCTTCGGCTACAGGGGCAGCGAGAAGGAGTTCCAGCTGCTGCGGGAGTGATTCCTGCCATGAAGAGGAAACGACTATGAAGGCCGACGCACTGACCGTTCTGGTGCCCCGGAGTTTCGATGGGGGAGAGGAAGCCCTGCTCGAGGGGCTGGACAGGTATTTCGACCGCGGAGTGGAAGCGGCGGTGTACCACAGCCCCGAGGAGGCGATGCAGCTCATGTCGGGACAGCGCATGGACTTGCTCGTCCTCGAGGTGGGCGCGGAGAGCGGACAGCACCGGGGTCTTCTGGCGGTGGCGAAGCAGGCCCGCCCGGAAATCCCGGTGGTGGTGGTGGTTCCCGAGGGCTTTCCCCTTGAGCGCCGGCGAGAGCTGGCCCACGCTGTCTTCGATTTTGTGTTCCGCCCGCTGGTGAAAGAGAGAATTTTCGTGGTCCTGCGCAACGCCCTGTGATGGCGCGAGACCCGCTGCCTGCTGGAGGATAAGGAGCAGGAGCTGCACGTTCTCGACGAGATAGGAAGGACCATCATCTCCTCCCTGGAGCTGAAGACGGTCCTGAACATCATCATGGAAAAAACCCGCGAGCTGGTCCAGTCAGAGGCCTGGTCCCTTCTTCTGATCGATGAAGAGACGCAGGAGCTGCACTGTTCCGTCGCCATCGGAGAGCACGCCGAGAACCTGCAGCAATTCAAGCTGAAGCTGGGCGAAGGGGTGGCCGGATGGGTTGCCCGGGAGGGCAAGCCCATGGTTGTGCACGACGTTGGCGAGGACCCCCGCTTCTTCAACGAGATGGATCTCACCCTGGGATTTCAGACAAACTCGATACTCTGCGTCCCCCTTGAGACGCGGGGCAAGGTTCTGGGGGTTCTCGAGGTCATCAACAAGAAGGGCGGCGGCCAGTTCTCCGACGGCGACCTGAACCTGGTTACCAAGCTCGCGGGTTTTGCCGCCGTTGCCATCGAGAACGCGCGCCTCTACCACCAGGCCAAGCTCCTGACCCTGACGGATGAGCTGACCCACCTGTACAACTCCCGCTTTTTCAACCAGTTTCTGGAGTCGGAGGTCAAGCGCTGCCGGCGGTACGACAGCAACGTTTCACTCATTTTTCTCGATCTGGACTTCTTCAAGAAGGTCAACGACCAGCACGGCCACCTCATGGGCAGCAAGGTGCTCCAGGAGGCGGCCGACGTTCTCCGCGAAGGGCTGCGCGATGTGGATATCGTCGCCCGCTACGGAGGCGACGAATTTCTCGTGATTCTGCCGGAAACGAGGATCCCCGCGGCCGCCTATGTCGCGGAGAGGATGAGGCAGGGCTTTGAGAAGAAGGTGTTTCTCGCCGAGGAGGGACTCGATGTCAGAGTGACGGCCAGCTTCGGCGTGGCCTCCTTCCCCGAGTTCAGCTCCAGCAAGGAGGAGCTTGTCCGGATGGCGGACCAGGCGATGTACCGCGTAAAGAACGAATCGCGGAACGGCGTTTTTGTCGCCGATGACCCTGATGTGTTTGCAGGGAAGGAAGAGGGGAAGAAATAGATGACCGTCGACTCGGCAGGTCCGGGTCCTGCCGTACGGAGGCACCGGGGCAAGATTCTCTACCAGCTTCTGTTTCTCTGCCTGGTGATCGGAATCGGCCCTCTCGTTGTTTCCAGCCGCAAGCTGATGAACATCAACCAGAGGACCATCGAAAGCGGCATCCTCAACTCCCACACCCAGCTCGCCGCCGCGACGGCGGACAGCGTCGAGGCGTTTCTGGCAAGGGTCCGCGAGTCTCTTCAGGGGGTCTCGAGGTTCCAGGGCATGGTGAAGGGGCTTGACGTCGGGCAGAGACAGAACATCCTCATCCACTTTCTCGACTCCTACGACTACCTCTACGGGCTGAAGGTTCTGGACGGCAGCGGCGCCGAGATCTCCGACGTCTCCAGAAGCGGGGCGCGGCAGCTGTGGGACCAGGTCGGCGAACAGGGCAGGAGGGAGGCTTTTGAAAGGGCTATGGACGGGAGGGCATTCATCGGCTCCCCCTTCGTCACCTCCGGGTTCGGACACGCCTTCATGAGCATCTCCGTTCCCCTGAGGGACGAGCAGGGGGTGGTCAAGGGGGCCTTCCTTGCCATCGTGAGCCTGGAGAGCATCCAGGCCCATGTCTCCAGGATCAGGATAGGCTCCAGCGGGCAGGCCTACCTTGTCGACGGCCGGGGGAAGGTCATTGCCCACCGCGACCTCGAGATGGTGCGCCGGCGGGAGAACCTCTCCGACCTGGAGATCGTCGGCAACTATCTGCAGGCGGGACAGACGGTCGGAAGCGTCCCCTTCCGGGACCGGCAGGGCCGGGAAATGCTGGGCGCCTACGATCTGATCGACGATGTCGGGTGGGGCGTCGTGATCGAGCAGCTCCGGGACGAGGCCTACCACTCCCTGCATGAGATGAGGCGCCAGACGGTCATCTGGGTGGTCCTGGGGGCCCTGCTGGCAGTTGGGATCGGGGGGACGTTCGCCCGGAAGATCAGCAGCCCCATCCACAAGCTTGCCGAGAAGTCCCTGGCCGTTGCCGCCGGAGACTTCAAACAGCGCATCGAGCTGAAAACGAGGAACGAAATAGGACAGCTCGCCGAGACCTACAACTACATGACCGAACAGCTCGACCTCTACGACCGCAACATGCGGGACCTGTTCATTTCCACCATCAAGTCACTCGCCGCCGCCATCGACGCCAAGGACCCGTACACCCGCGGTCATTCCGACCGGGTTGCGCGCTACAGCCTCGCCATCGCCCGGGAGATGGGCCTCGACAAGGACACCCTGGAAAGAGTCCAGATAGCAGCCCTCCTGCACGACATAGGCAAGATAGGCATCGACGACGCGGTGCTGCGCAAGCCGGACCGGCTCACCGACGAGGAGTTCGCCATAATCAAGAGACACCCTGCCATGGGGGCGAACATCATGGAGCCCATCAAGCAGCTGAAGGACATCATTCCCGGCATGCGCCACCACCACGAGGCATTCGACGGTAACGGCTATCCCGAGGGGCTGGCGGGCGGAGAGATACCGCTCATCGCCCGGATCATCGCCGTGGCGGACACCTTCGACGCCATGACCTCGGACAGGCTCTACCAGAAAGCCATGGATGACAATTTCGTGGTCAAGACCCTCATGCGCCTGTCGGGCACGCGGTACGATCCGAAGATGGTCCAGGCCTTTATCGCCGCCCACCCGAAGATCAGGCAGCACAGGGTGACGCCCGTGAAGGCGTGAAGGGTTTATCAACCAGATTTCGGGAGGAAGAGAGATGCCTGTCGGCTACCCCGGCATGAAGAGAAGGAAAGGTGAAAGCCGGTTCGGCTGGAAGAAGGTCCGGATTCCCTACTACGTCCTCAAGACCGTCATCGTCCTGCTTGTGCTGGCCCTGGTCGCCGTGGGGGGGAGCATCATCTGGGCCCGCTACCAGGGTGAGGGGAGCGCCATCGGCAGGTTCCTCTCGGTTGTCACCAGGAAGATCGACGAAAGAGTCAAACTCCTGACCACCAGGAACCCGGAGGAGGAGATTCTTACCCAGCGCTTCGCCACCCTCACTTTCTATTCCGGAAGCGTCGAGGTTCAGCGGTCATCGGAGCTGCGGTGGAAGGGCGCGGTGGAGAACATGCAGCTCGAAACCGGGGACCGGGTGCGGACGTTCAGCAACTCCCGGGCGGAGGTCACCTTTGACGAGGGCAATGTCCTGCGCATCAAAGCCGACTCGCTCATCGTCATAGGAGACCTGACGGAGAACGTGAGGACGAAGGTGAGAAAGTCATCGGTGAGGCTGCTGGTGAGCAGCATCGAGGCGGACATCAAGAAGTCCGTCGTCCGGGGGTCGAGGTTCAGGCTCGAAATGCCGACGGCCGTGGCGGACATCGAGAAGGCGCGCTTCTCCGTCGACGTCGACGAGGAGAAGCAGAGCCGGGTCCGCGTATTCGAGGGGAAGGTCGGTATCGACACGGGGACCGAGAGGATCGAGCTCGACGGCCGTAAAACAATAATGATATCGGCCCTGAAGAAACTCACCAAACCGGAGAACCTCCTCCCCGCTCCCAGGATGAAGTCGCCCCGCCCGCTGCAGCGGTTCTTCACCAGCGCCGAATCCCTTCCGGTGAACTGTGAGTGGCAGGCCGTCAAAGGGGCCCGCACCTACCGGGTCCAGGTGGCCACGGACCGCTACTTCGACAAGGTCGTCTTTTCCAAGGCCAACGTTCAGAAGACGAAATTCCTGATTCCCGAACTGGGGGGCAACGTCTTTTTTATCCGCGTGGGGGCGGTCGACTCCAAGCGCAGGGAAGGCGACTACTCGGAGCCCGTGCCGGTGAGGATCATAATAGACCGTGTTCCTCCTCATCTGGAGGTGACGAAATTCGTGGTTCTCAGAAGCGGGGGGAGCCGCGAGGTCCTTGTCAGCGGGCAGACCGAACCTTTTGCCGAAGTGGAGGTCGGGGGAAGGCCGGTCAGCGTCGACGACAGCGGCTTCTTTTCGGCGGTGGTGAAGAGGTTCTCTCCCGGGCAGAAGGAGATCGAGATCGTCGCCCGGGACCGGGCGGGCAACGTCAGGAACCTTCGCAAGGCGGTGAGCATATGATCAGGTCCGGACGCGCGGGGCTTTTCTGCCTTCTCGTGCTGGCCGCCGGGGTGCTTGTCGCCGGCTGCCGTTCCCAGAAGGTCATCACCACACCCTCCGAGGAGTATCAGCATCAGGGAGACCGGGCCTACGTTCAGCAGGACACCCGGGGGGCCATCGATCACTACCAGAGCGCCCTGCAGGCGGGTGCACGAACCACCACGCTCCACAACAACCTCGGCAACGCCTATTTCAAGGAACGGCGTTTCAATGCCGCCGAGCAGTCCTACCTGGACGCCCTCGAGCTGGACCCGGAGTACTTTTTTTCTCTGAACAACCTGGCCCTGGCCCTCTACCACGCCGGTGACAGGCAGGAGGCGAAGAGGCTGATCGAGGAGGCGAAGACGACCTTTCCGCACGTCTCTTTCCTGCACACCACTGACGGATACTTCCGCTTTCTCGAGGATGACAGGAAGGGGGCCCTCGCCTCCTTCAGGAAGGCGATAGGGATCAACCCCGACTCTCCCGCCGCCCTCAACAACCTGGGTGTTATCTACCTGGAGGACCCGGATCTGGGGGAGGACCCCCTTCCGTACCTCACGAGGGCCACAGAGAACGCCGGCGGGAACAAGCTCTTTCACGACAGCCTGGGCTGGTACTATTACGGCAAGGGGATGTTCGCGAAGGCAACGATTGAAATCGGCAAAGCCTTCCTCTACGATCCTCAGAGTATGGAGGTGCGCGTCCACTACGCCACGGTCCTGGAGTGGATCGACAAGGACCGGGAGGCCCTGGAGCAGTGGGAGACGGTCCTGGAGCATGCCGAAGACGCCGAGACCAGGAAACTGGCCCTGGAGCACGTCTGGGAAATACGGGGCCGGGGGGTCGACGGAAAGGAGCCGGGATAGAGCCGATGGTACTGTTCAACTACGCCACGAAAGAGATAACCGCCAAGATCGTCTACTACGGTCCGGGACTGTGCGGCAAGACCACCAACCTTCAGCAGGTGCATTCCCGGCTCGATCCCCGGGACCGGGGCAAACTCCTCTCCCTTGCGACCGAAGCGGACCGGACCCTCTTTTTCGATTTCCTTCCCCTCGACCTGGGGAAGATCAGCGGCTTTCACGTCCGCTTTCAGCTCTACACCGTGCCGGGGCAGGTTCACTACAACGCGACGCGCCGTCTGGTCCTCAAGGGTGTGGACGCCGTCGTATTCGTTGCCGACTCGCAGACGCAAATGAGGGAGCACAACATCGAGAGCTACGGGAACCTGGCGGAAAACCTTTCCGAGAACGGCTACCGGATCGAGGACATCCCCCTCGTGCTGCAGTTGAACAAGAGAGATCTCCCGAACATAGACGAACCTGAGAAGATCATCGGGGCCCTCGACGCAGGGCATCTGCCCTGCTTCGAGGCAGTGGCTTCCCGGGGCGAGGGAGTTTTCGAGACTCTGAAAGCCGTGATCAGGCTCTCCATAGCCAAGCTCAAGACCGAATTCAAGAAAGAGAGCGTCACCGAACCGGCCATCGACGATTTCGGCCCGTCTCCCGCGCCGGCCCCGAGATACGAGCCCAAGCCCCTCTTCAGCGCCGATGTGCCGATGGTCTCCGCTCCCGCGGCGGCGGAAGGGGAGGCGCTCGAGACTGGTCCTGCCGCGGCGGACGCCGAAGAGGTGCTGCTGGAGGACGAGATCACCCTCGACGCGGGAACAGACGTGCTCGCCGGGGAGAACGCGTCTGCGGATGTGAAGGAAGACGAGCCCCGGGATGTGGATGAGTTCGACCTGACGGACTTCGACGACGAGCCCGGTCCGTCCGGAACCACCAGGACAGCCGTCGATGAGGAACCCGTCGCGGAGACTGAGCCGATACTCGATTCGGAACCGCCCTCGCCTGTCGAACCCGCCGCCGCAGCGGAGGCTCCGGTCCCGACAAAAGGTCTGGAGGAGCGTGTCGATCGGCTGGCGGACGACATGCGCCGGCTTCAGGAGGAAAACAGGGAGCTGCGGGAGTCGCTGGAGAGAATCTTCCGGGGTGTGGGGGACCAGATACGCATCCTGCAGGATATGGGCGGTTCCGGTCCGGAGGGAGGGAACGGAAAGACGGAGGCGGGCGCCGCCGGCGATCCTCCGTCCGGGGAAGAGCGGTAGGGAGAGCGCGGCATTGGCGAAGAAGGGATGGACCTACAAAAAGGCAGGGGTGGACATCGAGGCGGGCAACAGGGCCGTCCGCAAGATCGCACCCCTGGCGGCGCTGGCGTCCCGGCCGGAAGTCCTCGGCGGCATCGGCGGCTTCGGCGGGCTCTTCCGCTTTCCCTCGCGCAGGTACACGTTTCCCGTCCTGGTCGCCGCGACGGACGGCGTGGGGACAAAGCTCAAGATCGCCTTTGCCCTAGACCGGCACGATACGGTAGGCATCGATCTGGTGGCGATGTCGGTGAACGATATCCTCGTCCAAGGGGCGGAGCCGCTCTTTTTTCTCGATTACATCGCCTGCGGCAAGATGGAGCCGGACCAGGTGGCAGCTATCGTGGGCGGCATTGCCGAAGGGTGCCGTCAGGCCCGCTGCGCCCTGCTGGGGGGCGAGACAGCGGAAATGCCCGGTTTTTACAGTTCCGGCGAGTACGATCTGGCGGGCTTCGCCGTCGGTGCGGTGGAGCGCAGGAAGGTGATCGACGGCCGCCGGATCAGGCCCGGCGACACCCTGATCGGCCTGCCCTCCAGCGGACTGCACAGCAACGGCTACAGCCTCGCCCGGGCCATTGTCTCCGGGGGGCGGCGGAAGTGGCGGGATCACCGTCCCGAAGGGTGGGGCCGGAGCATCGGCGAGGTCCTGCTGGAGCCGACGCGAATCTATGTCCGGCCCGTCCTGGACATCCTGAAGCGCTTCCGTGTCAAGGGAATGATCCACCTCACCGGGGGCGGGTGGAGGGAGAACATCGTCCGCATGCTGCCCGGGGGCTGCGTGGCCGAGATCCTTCGCCGCTCCTGGCAGGTGCCCGAGGTCTTCACCTTCCTGCAGAAGGAGGGCGGAGTGAGCCGGGCCGAGATGTTTCGCACCTTCAACATGGGAGTGGGCATGATCATCTGCGCCGCGCCGGGTGAGGCGGAGAAGATCACCGCCCGCCTTCGACGCCGGGGCGAGGCATTTTACGTCCTGGGCCGGGTTGCGGCGGGGCGCCGGGGAGTGCGTTTTCTCTGATGGGAGAGCGTGTGACCGTGGGGGTTCTTGTCTCCGGACGGGGCTCGAACCTGCAGTCCATCATCGACGCCGTCGAAGAGGGGCGGCTCGATGCCCGCGTCACGGTGGTTCTCAGCGACAGGGAGGACGCCTTCGGGCTCGAGCGGGCGAAAAAGCACGGCATCGCCGCCGCATGGGTCGACCCGTCCCCCTGCGGGAGCCGGGAGGAGTACGACAGGGCCCTCGTCGTCCGGCTGCGCGAGGCGGACGTGGAACTGGTGGTCCTGGCGGGCTTCATGCGGATCCTGGGTCCGCCCTTCGTGAAGAGCTTCAAGAACCGGATCATGAATATCCACCCCGCCCTTCTGCCTTCGTTTCCGGGGCTGCACGTTCAGGCGAAGGCGCTGGAGCACGGGGCAAGGTTCAGCGGCTGCACGGTCCATTTCGTGGATGCAGGGGTGGACACGGGTCCCATCATTATCCAGGCCTGCGTGCCCGTCCTCGACGGGGACACGGAAGAGAGCCTCTCGGAGAGGATCCTCCGGCAGGAGCACCGAATCTATCCGAGAGCCATACAGCTGTACGCTGAAGGGCGGATCAAGATCAAAGGGCGGCGCGTTTTTGTCGAAAGAAGCGGTGATGAAAACGACCGGGCCAGCCTGATCAATCCCCCGCTGGGGCGGTGACGGGGTGCGGTACATCGTGAGTGCCTGCCTGGCCGGCGTTTCCTGCCGGTACAACAGCGGCCACAGCCGTAACGAGGAGGTGGTGAGGCTCGTCAGGGAGGGCAAGGCCCTGCCGGCGTGCCCGGAACAACTCGGCGGGCTCCCGACGCCGCGGCCGCCGGCGGAGTTCCGGAAGGGCGACGGGCGGGCGGTCCTTTCGGGACGGGCCGACGTCGCCGACGGGTCGGGACGCACGGTGACGGACAGCTTTCTGAAAGGGGCGATAGAGTTCACCCGCCTCGCCAAGGCGTTCAGGGCGAAGGGGGCGGTTCTCAAGGACCGCAGTCCTTCCTGCGGGCCCCGCCGCGTCTACATCGACGGGCATCTGCGCGGCGGCCGGGGAGTTGCGGCTGCCCTCCTCGAGGCGGAAGGCGTGAAGCTCATCTCTCCCTCCGGGCTGAAGCGCCCCCCCGCCGGCCAGGGGCGTTCCGGGAAATGATACCGCTCCGTGATGACATCCCCACCGAAACCCTGCCCGTCGTCACCATCTTTCTTCTTGCCGCCAACGTCCTGGTTTTCTTCTATCAGCTGTCACTGGGCCCCGCTGCGTCGGAGTTCATCGTCTCCCTGGGCGTCATTCCTTTCGAAGTCATGCACGGCGTGGAGTCCGGGAATGCTCCGGGGATTCCGTTGGAGCTCACCTTCGTCACCTCCATGTTTCTGCACGGGGGCTTTCTGCACCTGGGGGGGAACATGATGTTTCTCTGGATTTTCGGCAACAACGTGGAGGACTCAATTGGACACGTCCGGTTTCTTCTCTTTTACCTGCTCTGCGGACTGGCCGCGGCAGGGGCCCACGTCTGGCTCAATCCGGGATCACGGCTTCCGATGATAGGGGCCAGCGGCGCCATATCGGGCGTTCTCGGAGCGTATTTTCTGCTCTATCCCAAGGCGAGGGTGCTCACCCTCATCCCGATCGGCTTCTTTCTGCAGACTATCCTGGTGCCGGCGTCGTTCTTTCTCGGTTTCTGGTTCTTCCTGCAGGTCTTTTCCGGGTGGTCGAGTTTCGGCAGCCGGGGGGGAGGGGTCGCCTGGTTCGCTCACGTGGGAGGGTTCCTGGCCGGTCTCGCGCTCCTGCTGGTTTTCAAAAAGAGAAAGGTCAGGCTCTGGAGCCGCCAGACGGGGTGGCAGAGGAGAGCGTGAGCATGGTAGTACACGTTTACGATCTGGCGGTGATTGGCGACCACCTCGGCGGACTTGCCGCGGCGGCGCTGAGCGCCAAGAGGGGCAAGAGGGTCCTGGTTTTCGAGGACACCGGGAATGTCGTCGAAGGCCGCCCCATGGAGTACCTCAATGCCATCAGCGGCGGCCCGGAGCGGGAGGCGGGGCTGGGACGATTCTTCCATGAGCTCGGCCTTTCCCCCTTCGGACCTCTCGGCGACGACCGGATACACTTCAAGGCCCTCCATCCGCCGCTCCAGGTCGTCCTCCCGGGGCACCGGGTCAACGTTTACCAGGACAACGTGGCCCGCAACTGGGAGATGGAGAGGGAGTTCGGGGACGTTCTGGGACCCCTGGGCGCGATACAGCAGAGAGAGGAAGCCCTCAGGGAGAGGCTTTTCCGGTTCCGGGCCAGAAGCCCGGGCAGGGGAGGCTCCCCGGCGCTGAGAACCGTCCGCGACACGACGCGGTATTTCCGGTTTCGCGGGCTGAGCAGGGAGGCGGAGCGAGAGTCCTTCGCGCGGTTTCTCTCCTCCAGCGGCCTTCCACCCCCTATGGCGGACGTGCTGGCGGGACAGGTCTACGGCATCACCCGTGTTCTCCCCTCGTCCCTGCCGTGGTACGTCGGGATGAGGTCCATCCAGGTCCTGCAGGGCGGGCTCTTCCAGAACGCCTCGGGCCAGAGCGGCATACTCAACGGCCTGAAAGAGGCGCTGGTAAGGTTCGGGGTAGAGTGCCGGCCGCTTTCGGTCCTGGAGGGCATCGAATCAAGGCGGACCGAGGAGGTGAGCCTGCACCTCGCGGCGGGCGGCAGGGTGAGCGCCGGCCACGTCGTCGTCGACATTCCGCTTGCGCGGGCGCTCGACCGCTTTCAGCCCGAGGAGGCCGGACTCCTGCAGAAAAAGGGTGTCGACAGGGTGGAGGAGGAGCAGGGGTACGGACTCATGAGCTTTCGCATCAAGCAGGGCTGGAGGCTCGAGTGCATGGGGAGGTATCTGGCGCTCGATCCGTCATCGGGGGAGGGGAGGGCTCCCGCGGCGGTCATCCTTCTTGCCGGAGAGCCCGGCGACTCGCGTGAGGAGAAGGGGAGCTTCGGCATGGAGGCCCTGGCTGTCTTCCCCGCGTCCACGGGCCCCGACGAGCGCCGACAGGCCATGTGGGACCGGTTCAAAGAGCTCATGCCTTTTCTGGAAAGGAGCGTGGAGGGCAGCCCCCGCTTCCAGGCGGGCGTTCTGAGCCGGTACGCGCCCCAGAACCGCGGCTGGCGAACCGTGGAGTCATACTACCGCACGGGGCGACGGCCCTCTTTCTTCCAGGTGCCGGGCCTGACATTTCTGCGCAACGAGGACTATCTCGTCACCGGTCTCGCCGAAGGGCTTCTTTCGGGAATACAGGCCGTTTCCTGACGGCGCGCCGTCACTTCCTGAAGATTCTGTTCATGATCCCCTTGTCGCCGGGGGGAGAGTCCAGGTTCTTCAGCTCCTCGCCGGCCTGCAGAAATCCGGGGTTGAGCTTCAGGGCCGTTTCGAACTGCTTCCGGGCCTTCTGGGTGAGCTTTCCCGTCTTGTAGACCTGGCCGAGGTGGAGGTAGAAAAGGGGGTTGCTGTAGTCGAGAGCGATGGCCGTCTTGCAGTGTTCCTCCGCCTCGTGGAGCCTCTTTCTGGTGCTCGTCAGGGCCGCACCGAGCCAGGAATGGTAGAGGGGATTTCTCGGATTGAGCTGCACCGCCCAGCGGAAGGACTCGACGGCGGTCCAGGGATCACCGGCCTTGAGGGTTTCCATACCTTTGCGGAACTGCTCTTTCGCGATCCTCGAGTCCCGGTCGGGCTCACCCGCCTCACGGTGCGAGGTCTCGAGACGGGTCTCCCTGCGGTCGTATTCGGCCTTTTTTTCCGCGTCCGAAAGGACGTTGTAAGCCTCGTTGATCCTCATGAAGATGGAAGTTATCTTCCCCCGGTACGGGTCGTACCTGTCGTCGAAGTACCGGTCGGGATGAAACTCCCTGGCCAGTGTGAGATAGGACTCCTTGACAGCGTCCAGCCCGGCCCCCGGTTCAAGCCGCAGCATCTGGTAGAGGTTGAGGGAGGCCAGCCCGGCGCTGAGTTCCTCGATCTTTTCCGGCGGGGCAAGGGACGTGTCTTCCGCGGCCGGACTCTCCGCGGCCGCCGGGGCGGCTTCTTCGCGGCCCGGAGCCTGGGCGGACGCCGAGACCAGCTCGAGAACGCTGAGGGCGTATAGGAAGGCGCCGGCTTTTTCCTCGCTCATTCCCGTCAGGGAAGGGATCTTTCCCCAGCTTTCCCATTTGCCGACAGAGTCGAGCAGCTTCTTCGCCTCCACCGGGAGCCTGAGGTCTTCCAGGAGCCAGGGGGGGTCGGGCTGGAGTTTCAGGTCCAGTGAGCCCGGGTCCCAGAGGGCGCGGAGCTTTTCCGTCTCCGAAGATCGCCTGAGCACCCCCTCCACGACGAGTGGCGCCGGCTGGATGCGCAGCGTTACGATCTCCTCCTGGGGAGGGAGCTCGTCGGAGAAAGAACAGGCGCCCTCCTCCCAGTCGAAGAGGGAAAGGACGATGGACCGGATCTGCAGGTTCAGACCGCGGAAAAGATCCTTGGGCGAGATGGCCTCCATCTGGACCAGGAGGGTCCCCTGTTTCTTGCCGGTGGCGACGACCTGCCGTCCCGAATCGTCGTACTGGGCCTTGCTGATGATTCCGTTCTGCAGGAGCACGTCACCGAGCCGGTCCTGCTCCAGGTTTGACGAGGCGTAAATGATGATCCCGTTCTTGAAAAAGATCTTCTTTATAGTGCCGTCGAGGGAGACGGTGAGCTCCCCCGTTGCCCGGCGCTGGAAAAGCTCCTTCAGGGTCCCGGCAAAGGTGAGGAACCCGATCCTTCCGCTGACTTCAGACCCGGAATTCATGCCGGCAGTCGCGAGGTAAACGTCACCTTTCCGCGGTCTTCCGTCCTCTCCAGGCCGCCTTTGTGCAGAAGGAAGATGCTGCGTGAGAGGGCCAGTCCGGAGAGTGCCATCTTGCCGATTCTGGGGTCATCCTCCGGCAGCTCGAAGAGGGTCTGCGGAGGCCAGGTCTGCTCCGTCGGGGGATCTTCGCTCGAGTACTCGATCTTCGTCTCCACCATGCCGTTGTTCTCTGCGCACGAAACCTGGATCTCCCCCAGGGTGGGTGAATCGGCGACGGCCTGGTTCAGCACTTCGTATAGTGCCAGGTAGAGCCAGTGGTAGCCGCCCCGAACGGAGGAGAGGTGCTCGGGGAGGTTCCTCTCCAGGGAGACGTTTCTTTCGTTGGCAAGCCCCCTCATCTTGGTCAGCAGGTCCGTCACCAGCGCCTTCCAGTCGACAGAGGCGGGACGGACGCGGTTGGGAAAGGGTATGGGCTCGGCTATCTCCTGCAGCTCACTGAAGAGCTCGCTCAGATCGGTGATGTCGCGGAAGAACGTCGTAAGAAACCGCCCCCGGGTTGTTTCGTCCTCCTGCAGCTCGGGCTGAAGAATGATGTCGCCGGCGATGGCCACCGAACTGAGGTGGGAGGAGATTTCGAGAACGACGTTCTGGTTGAGGCGTGCCCGCATGCGAATGAACTCCCGTTCAATGCCGTAGGGCCGCAGGAGAATGACCTTTTTCACTGTCTCCTTCGAAGGACCGGTGTAGTCCAGGCAATGGGTGAGAAGAAGATGCCGGCTCCCCGGCAAGAGACAGTAAAACGGTCCGCCGGCGGCGAAACCGCTCCAGAAATCCTTCGAGACGAGAGACGTGCCAAGGGCGGAGACCTCCTGTCCGAGGATGTCTCCGGGCTCCACCTCGAGATAGTGATAGAGGCTCGAGTTCGTGTGGCGGACCACCTGGTCCTCGCTGATCCCGATCAGTCCGACGCCCGACGAATCAAAGAGGTGAAAATCGGTACCGTCGCCTTTGCTCGACATCGCTGCCCCCCCCGGTTTGTTTGAAAAAAACTACCAGATGGAAAACTTTCCTGTCAAATCCGGCCCCCGCCCGCTAACGGGAAACATTCCCGAGCTTTTTCAACTCCTCCCGCACGGCGTCGGCCTCCATTCCCGCCGGCGCGATGGAGAGGAAGAGGCCCCAGTATTTCTGCGCCAGGTCGGGCTTCTGCAGGTGCCGCGCGTAGAGAATGCCGAGGTTGCGGTAGGGGACGGCGTAGCTTCCGTCGATCTCCACCGCCCGGAGGTAGAACTCCCCGGCCTCTTGGAAGCGGCCCAGGTGCTCGTAGGCGGTGCCGATGTTGTTGCAGACCCTGGCGTCCCACGGGTCGAGAGCGAAAGCCTGTTTGAAGTCCAGAAGGGCCTTGAAGTAGTTGCCCCTGAGGAAGCGGATCCCCCCCAGGTAGTTCCATGTCCGGGGCTGGTTCCTGTCGATTTCGAGGGCCTTCTCGAAGGAGCGCAGCGCAGCGTCGACGTCTCCCGCTTCCAGCGCCTCCTCGCCGCTCTCCCAGAGCTTTTCCACGGCCTCCTTGCCGGCGGCGGCGTCGACGGCGGGCGCCGCCGGCAGCGCCAAGCCTGCCGCAAGGGCCAGGGCGATGGCAAAAGCAAACCGGGTTGTCACAGGCAATAGTCCTCCGGGAGGAGATTGTAGCACGGGCCGTACCCTGCGGGGCGGGTCTCCCGGCGGCGGATGTCATATAATCGCATCATGAGATTCGCGGAGGCGGAGCGTTTTCTGCTGAGCCGGCGCAGGATGGGGATCAAGCTCGGCCTGCACAACATGGAGCGGGCCATGCGCGCCCTCGGCAGGCCCCACGAGGGCTTTCCCGCCGTTCTCGTCGCCGGCTCGAAGGGGAAGGGATCCTTCTGCGCCTTGCTCGAGTCGATCCTTCTGGCAGCGGGACACAGGGTGGGCCTCTGCACGTCTCCCCACCTGGTGAGCGTTCGGGAGCGGATACGGGTCGGCGGAAGGCCGATCGGTCCTGCGGCCTTCGGCCGCCTTGTCGCCGACATGAGAAGTTCCCTCGGTGAAAGCGGTCCCCCGCTGACGTACTTCGAGTGGATTACGGCGATGGCCATATGTCACTTCCGCGACAGGGGGGTCTCCCTCGCTCTCATGGAGGTCGGTCTCGGAGGCCGGCTCGACGCCACCAACATCGTCCCCGCCGGGATCGCCGTCGTCACCGCCCTGGAAAAAGAGCACACCGAATTCCTGGGTTCGACGCTGGGTGAGATCGCCCGGGAGAAGGGGGGAGTCATCGGCCCCGGGGGCGTCCTGCTTTCCGGCGTGTCGTCGCCGACGGCGCGAAGGGAGCTTTCCCGGATTGCCCGGGAGCGTTCCGCCGAGGCGCGATGGCTGGACCGGGAGACTTCCTGGCGCGTTACGGGCCACACCCTCAGGGGTGTCAAGATGGATTTCAAGGCGGGCGGGGAGGAGTACCGCGGTCTTCGCCTCGGGCTTCTCGGGAGGCACCAGGCCCGCAACGCGGCCCTGGCCCTGATGGCGGTGCGGGAGTTGAGGTCCCGGGGCTTCACGGTCGGAAGATCGCACGTCCGCGCGGGGCTGGCCCGCGCCGTCTGGCCGGGCCGGTGCGACTACCGCCCCGGCCGGCCCGCCTTCTTCCTCGACGGCGCCCACACTCCGTCCTCCGCGCGCGCTCTCGTGGAGACCCTGGAGGAGCTCTTCCCGGGGCGGCGGCGGGTCATCGTCTTCGGCGTCCTCAGCGACAAGCGCGCCGGCCTTCTCGCCCGGATCCTCTTTCCCGGGAGCCGCAAGGTGGTTCTCGTCAGGCCCCCGGAGGAGAGAGGAGAGGCGCCGCGGGAGGTGCTTCGGCGCGTCCCCGCGCGGTGGCGGGGGCTCTGCACTGAAGCGCAGAGTGTCGGCGCCGCCGTGGAGCAGGCGAAGCGCGAAGCCGGTCCGAGAGGGCTGGTGGTCGTGACCGGCTCTCTCTTTCTCGTGGGAGCCGTCCTTCGCGGCCGGCTCGTTCCCTGAGCCCCTGTTTATTTGCGGAGGCTTGTGGTAAAAATTACGGGATTTTTGCCTGCAACACCTGACTCGGGAGAGGGAGTGGAAAAAAGGGAACTGTCCATCCTGAAGGCGGCGGCCGCCCTCGCGGCGGCGCTTTTTCTGAGCGCTCTCAACGCGCCGCCACCGGCCGCGGCGGAAGCCGGGTTTCCGGGAAAGCCGCTGGTGCTCCACGCGCTCTCTCTCGAGAGGGATCTGGACACCAATATCGTCGTCGGCGAAGGGGCAGTGGATCTCACCTACGGCGACCTTCGTCTCCGGGCCGACAGGGTGGTGATCAGGGAGAGGGAGAAGACAGTTATCGCCGAAGGCAATGTCATTCTCGACGAGAAGGAAAGCCGCCTCCAGGGTGAGTATCTCGAGCTGAACCTGGACACCAGGACCGGTTTCATGACCCGGGGCCACGGCTTCGCGCAGGACTATTTCTTCACCGGCGAGAGGATCGAGAAGCTCGGCCCGGACAGGTACCAGGTCCTCAAGGGCAGCTTCACCAGCTGCGAGGGATCACGGCCGGACTGGAAGTTCAAGTCCAGCGACACCATCTTCAAGGTTGACGACAAAGTGACGGCCAGGCATCCGAGAATGTACGTGAAGAAGATGCCCGTCCTGTATCTTCCCTACGCCACCTTTCCGCTGGAGCGGGAGAGGGCGTCGGGACTGCTCATTCCCTACGTTCGTTACAACGAAATCGACGGCTGGATCGTCAACAATGCCTTCTACTGGGCCCCCAGGGACAATTTCGACGCCACGCTGAGCCTCAACTACCGTGAGAACGTCGGCTGGGGGCCGGGCCTCGAGGCCCGCTACATCACCGCTCCGGGCACGTTCGGGAAGTTCGACGGCCACTACCTCGACGAGAGAGACGGCGGGAACCAGTGGAAGGTGACATTCGACCATCAGCACGCCCTACCCCGCGGCATCAGGGGACAGGTCGACCTCTACTTCCTGAGCGACAGGGACGTCGACCGGCGTTTCGGGGACGAGTTGGAGACCCAGGCCACGCAGAAGATCACCTCGTCCTTCAGCTTCAGCAAGAGCTGGTTCCAGTACGACATCGTCTTCCGTGGTCTCTACCAGGAAAGCCTGATCACGGAGCAGGAGTCAACCCTCAGCCGTCTTCCGGAACTGACGATCGACCGGACCGAGAGCAGGCTCTTCGACACCGGTCTCTTCTGGAGGTTCTCCTTCGAGGCCGCCAGGCTCAGGTCGGAGAACGTCGAGGAGATCTTCGTCCTGCCCGGAGCGGCGGGGGAAGACGGTGCGGGGGAGGATGAAGTCCTCCTGGCGGATAACATCGTCACGGAGACGAACCGGGTCGACATCCTCCCCGTTGTCAGCTGGCCCAAGTCCCTCGGCAGCTGGGGGAGCCTCACACCGTCCTTCACGTACCGGGGAACCTTCTACAGCGAGGACCTGGAGGGCGAAAGTCATACCCGTCTGATACCGGCCTTTGACCTCGCCCTGGATGGGCCGAGGGTCTACAGGATCTTCGATCCCCGGGGCAGAACGGGAGCGTTCGAGAAGTTCAAGCACCTGATAGAGCCGAGAGTCACGTACGTCTACGTCCCCGAGGAAGATCAGAGTGACCTCCCCCAGTTCGACCTCGTCGATTTTGTTCCCTCCCTGAACACGGTCGTCTACAGCCTGACCAACACGATCCTGGGCAAGACCGTTGCGAACGAGAGGGGAAAATCGAAGACCAGGTCTCTTTTGAGAGTGAAGCTCGCGCAGAGCTATGACTTCGATGCGCTGGAGGTTCTGGGAGAGACGAGGCCTTTCTCCCCGCTTCGGTGGGACGTCACGAGCCGCCCCAGCATGAACTGGGACCTGCGATGGAAGGGAGGCTACGACTTCTACGACTCGGAGACGGACTCTCAGGACATCTCGCTCACCTGGACGCGACAGAGGGTGAAACTCAGGGGGGAGTGGCGCTCTCTGAGCGGCGGGTCACGGGACTTCGTCGACCTCTGGGCCAGGTTCCCCACGGGGAACTGGTTCTGGGACCTGAGGAGCCGCTACAACGTCACCGAGGAGGAGTTCATCGAAAACGCCGGCATGCTCAAGTACACCTCCCAGTGCTGGGACATCTCCGCGGGCATCGTCCAGTGGCCGGGCGAGTACGAGTTCCGCTTCCAGCTCGGCCTCAAGGGAATCGGCACGGTCCTCAATTTCTAGCCCGGATGACAGGATACGCGTTGTAATTTTGACAAAATTTGTCGTCCCGGGGACAAAAACTGTCTTCCGACCCCCTCACTCGGTGGTCCTCTATACTGTTTCGGCCGTTGTGCGGCTAAGAAAGTTCCCT
>JAUWCW010000199.1 GCA_030609125.1 Candidatus Rokuibacteriota bacterium | reverse complement strand
TGCTCACCGACTCGGGCGGCGTACAGGAGGAGGCCCCCTCTCTCGGAAAGCCGGTCCTGGTGATGCGGGACGTCACCGAGAGGCCCGAGGGAGTGGAGGCCGGGACCGTCAGGGTCATTGGAGCCTCTGCGGAGAGAATTGTCGACGGCGTCAGCCGCCTCCTTTGCGACAGGGAAGAGTACGAGAGGATGAGCAGGATTCGGAACCCCTACGGAGACGGCCGGGCGGCGGGCAGAATAGTGGAACGAATCAGGCAGTTCTTTCAAGACGCCGCTGCCGACGGCTGAGAAATCAGCGCCCCGTGCCGGAGAGCACTGCCGGTATTGTCAGAAGAAGCAGCTTGAGGTCGAGAAAAATCGACCAGTTGTCGATGTACTCCAGATCCAGCTTCATCCACGTGTTGAAATCCGTGTTGTTGCGGGCCTTGACCTGCCAGATGCACGTGAGCCCCGGCTTCAGGGAGAGTCTCCGGCGCTGCCAGGGCTTGTAGTGCGTCACCTCCTCGGGGATGGGAGGCCTCGGGCCCACCAGGCTCATTTCCCCCCTGAGAACGTTGATCAGCTGCGGGAGCTCGTCGATGCTTGCCGTCCTGATGAACCTGCCGACAGGCGTCAGCCTGGGATCATCCTTTATCTTGAAGGCCGGACCGTCCTCCTCGTTGAAGAACTTCAGCTCTTCCTTCATCTGCTCGGCGTCGGCCGTCATGGACCTGAACTTGTAGACTGTGAATCTCCGCCCGTTCAAGCCGCTTCTGGTCTGCCTGAAAAGAATGGGCCCCGGAGAGGTGAGCTTGATCGCGAGGGCCGTCAGCGCCATGACCGGGGAGGTGAGAACGAGGAGGGCGCATGCACCGGCGTAGTCGATGACGGCCTTGAGGAACAGTTCGGTCTCCTTCTGGGGAATCGAGGAGAGGGCCAGAGTGGGGAGCCCGAGAAACTTGTCGTAGTAGATCGAGGCCGTTCCCGGGCTGTATGTCATCCTGTGTATCTGCCAGTCGGGCAGGACACGGATGTTGACGCCCATCTCCTCGGCCAGGGCGACGTAATCCGCGCCGTCCCTGATCTCGTCGAGAGGTATGGCGAACACCAGCTCGTCGATCTCCTGGTTCATGACAATGTCACGGTAATGTTCCCGCAGCGTCCCGATCACTTCGGCCCCGTAGTTCAGTGTCTTGCCGACAAAGGAGTTGTCGATCTCGAGGCAGCCGATAACGCGATACCCGGCGCCGGGATGCCGGTAAATGGCGTCGATCATCTCCTGAGCCCGGGTCTTGCTGCCGATGATCAGAACGTTCTTGTAGTTGTATCCCCTGACGCGGAACCTTTTGAGAAAGACGAAGGCCATGGTCTTGGCGCAGACTAGAAAAGCGAGGATGGTCAGGGAAAATATGCCCAGAACGCCGCGGTTCAGACCCTCGACATCGAGGACGAACATGAGAGTGATGACTCCCATGGATCCGAAGAGAACGCCAACGAGAGTCATGCTGAAAAGCTGGTCCATGGACTGGTGCCGGAAGGTCTTGTAGAAACCGAAGAACATGAAGCTGATGAGGTAGATCATTGTGCACATGAGCAGAACGAGTGCAGACCTGGGATGCGTCACGATTTCCAGGTCCTGGCCCAGGCCTTTCGCGAAAAAGTCGGTTGCCATGAAGGCCAGACCGATGAGCACGATGTCGAAGAACAGAAGACTGGCGCCGATGAGTTTTTCTTTTTCGTCGTAGAGCGTAATCATGAGCCGACGGTCCGCACGTGAGATCCCTTCCCCCCACTCTGAATCAATCTTCCGGAGCGCCCGCCCGCCATGGCGGAACCGTCCGGAAAACAAAGCAAAACATATCAATTCATCGCGCCGTGGGTATAATACTTGCGGCGGTTCGAAAGGGCAAACCTTTTTTCCGGCCCCACCGCCCGTGCACGCCGGGTTGTTCTCAGCCGGCGCTCCAGCGGAGAGGAAAAAGGCCGCCGCGCCGAAGGAGGGGGAGGAGCGGTTGAACATGTCTTGGTTTCGTCGGTGGGGAAGCCGGGTTCTTCTCCCGGCCGGCCTCCTTCTGACGGTATCATCGACGGCCGCAGCAAGGGGCGCCGGCGTGTACGAGGCGCTTGTCGACACCTCTGCGGTGGACTCCTCCCTCGAGTGGGCGGGCGGCGCTCTTGTTCTCTACCTCGACTCTTTCGTCGGAGCGGCGGCGGAGAGCGGTTCCGTCGGCCCGCAACCGTTTGCCGCAAAGGTTCGCCTTCTCACGGAAGGGGAAGATCTCGTCTACCTGGTTCGCCTGGAAAATGAAGCGGGGATGATTGCCGATGGCGAGCTGCGCGGCGATCCCGGCCAGGGAGCGGAGTGGCTGACAGAACTGGCGGTGATCATCGAGAGAGCGGCGTTTCCGGCGAGGGAGTCTCCTGTGGCCTGGGATGCCCCGACGTCTTCCACGGGTGCCCTGCGCCGCTTCCTGGAAGCTGGGAGGTCAGCGGACTTCAAGGAAAAGGAGCGCCTCCTCCGGGAGGCGCTGGCGGCAGATCCGTCATTTCTCGAGGCCCGGTGGCAGCTCGGGGTCGTGCAGTATGCCCTCGGCGGGTACGAAGACGCGCTCGACGCCTTCGAGGCTTATCTGGCGGCCCGCCCTTCAAGTTCGAGAGCCGCACACAACAGCGGTCTCTCTGCCGCCCGGCTGGGCCGGAAGAGGATGGCGGCCGTCACCGAGAGTGAAGAGACGAAGCGGCTCTTTCTGGCTCCTTATGGGACATCTTCCCCGGGGGTGTGGATGACTGAACTTCCGGAGATCGGCCCGGTGAGGCAGGAGCGCGAGGGTGGACAACACTCCGGGCCTGTTTCCGGGGCGGAAGAGGAGCCGGTCGGCGGAGTGTCGGATCTGGAGGAGCGACTGGGACGGGCCGAAGAGGAGAGCGAGAAACTGAGGATGGAAAACGAGGGCCTCCGTGATCGAAACCGTGCTCTGGCGGACGTGCTCAGGGAGAAGGACCGGCAGGCGATTCAGCTTGCAAAGGAGGCGCTGGCAGCACAGAAGGGTCAGCGGGAGGCTGTTGAGCGGGTAAGAATTCTCGAGGATGGCCTCGGAGCGCAGGCGCTGGCGGCGCTTCGAGTCGAGAGGGACGCCCTTGTGGAGGAGAGAAGGCGGCTCGAGGAGAGGCTTGCCGGGCAGGAGGGGCGGGTTGCGGAGTTTGAGAAGGAGAAGTCCTCCTTGGAGAGTCGCAGCGCCGATCTGGGAAAGAGGGTATCCGAGCTGGAAGGGGTTCGTGGGGGTCTTGAGGTCCAGGTGAAAGAGCGGGAGGGGAGGCTTCAGGAGTTGCAGGAGAGTGCCGGTGCGTTTGAGGAGCGTGAGGCGGGCCTGGTGAGAGAGAGGGAGGAACTGCGGGGGCGGATCGCGGCCCTTGAAGGGGAGCTGAAGTCGGCCGGCGAGGAAGTGGAGAAGGCGCGGGCCGACGCGGGGTCGCTGGCGGCGGTTCAGGCGGAACGGGACGCCCTTGTGGAGGAGAGGTTGACTGAGCAGAAAGAGCAGGCCGCCGCCGTGAGTCGGGAGCTGGAACGGGAGAAAGAGGCTCTCGTCGCCGAACTGGAGAGTGTTCGGGGAGACTTTGAGGCAAGGATCCGGGAGGCACGTGACGAACTCAATGCGGAGCGCAAGAGGAGCACGGGGATCGAGAGGGAGAAGGAAAGCCTGGTGCTTCTCAAAAAGCGCCTCGCCGGGAAGATGAAGGAGATGGCCCTGCGCCTCATGGCCCTCGACGAGGCGACTTCCGCCCTGCCTTGACACCCTCAGGGGTTCGTGATACTAAAACCACCTTTCACAAGAGGAATACACAGTGAACCACTTCCTTTACCGAGACGGGGTTCTTCACTGCGAGGATGTCCCGCTGTCGGAGCTGGCCGACCGCTACGGGACCCCGCTCTACGTGTACAGCCATGCGACGCTGGAGCGGCATTTCCGCGTCTTCGACGAGGCTTTTTCCGACCTTACCCACCTTACCTGCTACGCCGTGAAGGCCAATTCGAACCTGGCTCTCCTCGCGATGATAGCCGGGTGGGGTGGGGGCATGGACGTCGTTTCGGGGGGGGAGCTCTACCGGGCCCTGGCTGCGGGCGCCGAGCCGCAGAAGATCGTCTATGCCGGTGTGGGAAAGACGGAGGCCGAGATAGAAGAGGCGCTGAGGGCGGGCATACTGATGTTCAACATTGAGTCCGTCGAGGAAATGGGGCGCATTGACGCCGTTGCCGGCCGGGTCGGCATGAAGGCCCCGGTGGCATTGAGAGTCAATCCCGCCATTGACCCGGAGACGCACAAGTACGTGGCCACCGGTCTTCGGGAAAGCAAGTTCGGTATCGAGTCGGAGCGGGTCCTCCAGAGCTACCTGGAGGCTCTCGCCATGAAGAATCTCGACGTGAAGGGTATCCACACGCACATCGGCTCCCAGATCACGCAGACCGGCCCCTTCAGAGAAGCGGTGGAGAAAATCGCCGGCATCGTCGGGCAGGTCCGGGAACTGGGGGCTGATCTGCGGCTGGTCGACATCGGCGGAGGCCTGGGCATCACGTACGACGACGAAGAGCCTCCCGAGCCGGGAGCTTTCGCCGCGG
>JAUWCW010000087.1 GCA_030609125.1 Candidatus Rokuibacteriota bacterium | reverse complement strand
GAGTCTCTGGGCATCGTTGTGGCCGGCGGGACCGGCAACGGCTCGTTTCTCGTCTTCGGCGACGACGCCATCTTCCAGAACAAGTTCCTGAACGGCAACAATCTGGTCCTGGCGCAAAACCTGGCGGAATGGCTATTGAAGTGAGAGACCGCCCATGATCGACATCGGGGACATCGCCGGCCAGGTCGACCGCAACTGCCGCATCTCCGACGCGCGTTCGTGGGGATACTACTCCATCTGCGGCCTTCTTCTGCGCCTCCGGGAGCTCTTCAAGTGGGAGCAGGGGCTGGAGCCCTGGGCGACAGTCGACAAGGAGGCCGTCATGTCCTGGATCGGTGAGCGCGAAATCGAGTGGGAAGCCCTGGAGGATGACGAGCTTCAGCCGATACGGATCGGCGAGACGGCCTTTGATCCCTTCGACACCGAGGGCATCAACTCCCTGTTGGATGCCGGCGGCTTTCACTACGGCGCCGGCCACGGGATGGGACACAAGCCCCTCTTCGTGCTGGGCAAGACACTCTCACACACATCCGAGGACGGCGCGGAGATCTTCATCATCGGCAAAGAGCTGGTCCGGGACCTTTCCCCCGTCCCCGCCATGAACCGCGACGGCGTCATCATCGCCCGGCGGGACCCCATGAAGTGGCACCTCTGGAACCGGCTTGAGGACGCGGGCATGAAGAAGGACTCCTCTCTCGCCGCCCTGGCGGTGGCGCAGGACGGCCGGGAGCTGGAAAGCCTCCTCTCCGACCCCGCCTCGGCCGAGGCGTACTTCGATGCGCTCACCGAGCGTGAAACGGACGTCGCCGTCCATCACGAGCTGGGGGAGATCAGGGAGGAAGAGAGGATGGGCGGCGCATGGAGCCGCGCCCTGGGTCACTCCTGCGGCAAGAAGGAGGAGCTTCTCGCCCGGGGGCTCAAGGACGTCCTCGCCGACACCGGTGAGGGGGGACGCCTGGCGCACATCATCTCCCGGCGCTCGGCCGCCTCCCTCGGGCTCTACGCCGCCTTTTCCGAAGGCCTGCACAGGAAGCTCTTTCCCGGACTGGGGAAGGTCTTTCAGGGGCTGGCGGAAGACGGCAACTGGGAGAAGGTTGAGGAGGCGCGCCTCGCGGCCCACGAACGGCTGCGCACCTTCGTCGACCCCATGCTTGCCCTCTCCGACGAGAAGCTGACGGCGGAAGAGCGGACAAAGTGCGCCGACGCCCTGGAAGACAGGCTGATGGAGTAGGGGGGGGAGAGGGAATGTGTTGCAGTTCCCAGCCGGGCGAAATAAACGTGTTGTGAAAAACAGGCAAAAAAATGGAGGCGGCGACCGGATTTGAACCGGTGAATGGAGGTTTTGCAGACCTCTGCCTTACCACTTGGCTACGCCGCCCCGTGAGCAGACCCTAAAGTATATCCTGACGGGAAAGGTGTCAAGGATCGGTGCTGCCGGAGCACCGGCCTTGCCTTTAAAGTGGAGCGGGAGACGGGATTTGAACCCGCGACGTCAACCTTGGCAAGGTTGCACTCTACCACTGAGTTACTCCCGCTGCTGGCCCTGACTGCACCGTGCCAATAGGCGCGGGGCCGGGAGAACTTCATACTAATAACAGCGGCACCGCATGTCAAGGGAGCGCACAAGAGGCCCGCCGGTCATTCCCCGGCAAAGACGACCGTCTCGACCGATGTCTCCCCCTCTTCCACCGTCACCTTCTCGAGCCAGACGTCCTCCGGACCCTTCCACACCCGGACCGTGTAGCTCCCCGGTTGGAGCACGAAGTGGGCCGGAAAGGAGCAGGATGCCCCGTAGTCGCGGTTCAGGTCGTCCTCCTGAAAGACCTCCGCACCCCAGAAACAGTTGAAGTCGGTGGTGTCACCCACCAGTTCCTGGCCGGCAGTGTCTTTGGGCTGCAGGTAGAGCTCTCCCGCGCGGAAGTCGGCCTTGATCTCCACCCTCTCTCCGGGGGATATCGTCAGGCCCCTGACCACCCTTTCCTGCCCCCGGTACCGGAAGCTCAGGTCGTACTCTCCCGCGGAGAGGTTGAAGACAGCGGGGAATGAGGAGGCGTCGATGCCTTCCCGGCCCGATACTCCGGCAGGTGAGATGGACACGCCCCAGTCGCTCCGGTTTTCCACGCTGATCCCGGTGATCTCACGCTCGCCGGCGTGGAAGGCCCTGGCGGTGACGTTGGGCTGAAGGTCCGACGCAATCCTGAGGAGGGCGCCCTCCAACTCCTTTGCCGTGGACGCCTGGAAGAGTTCCCCCCTTC
This sequence comes from Candidatus Rokuibacteriota bacterium, assembly GCA_030609125.1. GTDB lineage: Bacteria > JAUVQV01 > JAUVQV01 > JAUVQV01 > JAUVQV01 > JAUWCW01. Next base: position 5,207 of record JAUWCW010000087.1, on the reverse strand, counting down.
CCCTCTCGGCGAGGCACTCCATGCGCGACTGCCAGACCGGGGGAGGCATGGCCTCGTAAGGAGCATATCCCGTCGGAGGCCTGAGGACGATCACGAAGATACGCACGGGGTTGAGTGCCTCCTGCAGTGCCGCGGCGATCTGGCAGGGGGCGCCGCCGCATCTTTCGTCCCCACCGGTTATGATGATGATCGCCTGCTCGCCGATTGTACCGACGAGGTCCGCGGCGGCGTCTTCAAGCCCCCGCGAGATGTTTCTCGGACCGCGGGCCTCCCCTCTGCGAACGGCGCCAACCAGCTCCGACGGAGCCCAGGCGCCGCACTGCTTCAATTGGACGGTCTCCCCGCAGTCCGCCTCCATCTCGCTGGCCGGCACTCTCAGGCCGAGACGGACATTGGCCGGATGCCGCCGGAAGAATCCCTCCAGACCCCGTCTAAATTCCTCCCGGGGAAGTGTGCCCCCGTTCCCGTCTCCACCGGCCAGAAGGCCGTCGAGAAGGAGCACCACGCCCGCCTCCGCGAGAGGCAGACGGGTGACCGTGACATCGTCGGTGAGATCCAGCACCTCCGGCGCGGGAAGCTCTTCAACCTCAACGGGCTCCTCGATTTCGGCCGGTCTGAGGGAAGGTATGCTCAGCGCTTCTTTTCCCCGCTGCCGGTACGCCCGCCTGGCCATCTCCTGCTCCAGGGAGGGGCTCCTGCCGAAACTGAACACGAGGAAGAAGACGATCGCCGACGCTATCGTAAGCCCTGCTATGTAGATGAAAAACTTGCGCATTCCGACTGTCCGCCCGCTACTTTACCACAGGCCCCCGGATTTCCCGAAAGCCTTCGGGAACACGGGGGCGAACGCGGACCGTCTTCGACTTCGGCACCAGGACCTGTCCGGCAGGCCGACCCTTCACCTTGCGGACATGTTTTCTCAGCGCGCAGGAGACGTCCACCAGGGATTCCTCCCGGGCAGCGCTGTGCCAGGCGGCCACCTCGGCGGCGGCCCTGACGACTTCCGGCGGCGGATCGGAGGACGGGCCGACCGGCTTGAGAACAGTGTGCGCACCCGGATAGTCCCGGGCGTGCAGCCACAGGTCCTCGGGCGTGGCGACCCGGGACGTCAGGTAGTCGTTCCCCCTGCTGTTCTTGCCCACGAGGATGCGCCACCGGTCGCCCCGGTATTCCCGTATGTCCGGCAGCGGCTTCTTCTTCCCCGCACCTGCCGCCGCCCCGGTTCCTCTTCCAGCCGGCGGCGGGCGGCGCTGCTCCCGCAGTTCGTGAAGGGGGAGCGTCTCGAGGCTGCCGATCCTCTCCTGCACCGCCGCGAGCTCCTTCCTCAGCGCCGGCAACCGCCGGCGGGCCGATTCCGCCCGCAGGCGCGCCTTTTTCGCTTTTCGAAAGAACGCCTCCGCATTCCGCCGGGGGCCGACGGAAGGGTCGAGTTCCACCGTTCGGGGGGGCGAGCCCGGATTTTCCGGGTCGTGCAGCTCAAAAGATGCCGCACCGCGCGGGATGTCGCCCAGAGACGCCAGCAAGCCCCGTCCCGCCGCCTGCAGGAGACGCTCCTCCCCGCCGGCACCCATTTCACCGGCCAGGCGCTCCTCTTTCTTTCTCAGCTTCTTCAGCCGCCTCTTCAGCTCGCGGCGGCTCCGCGCAACGAGGCCGGCCCGTTCCTCCCCGTCCGCCGTATTCCGAAAGGCATGGTCGGCGGCGGCGCTCATGGACTGAAACTCCATGGCCTCCCCGGCGGCTTCCTCGGGCAGCGGCAGGGGCAGAAGGCGCCCGCTCCCCGGGTAGTAGACCGGCCGCGCCTTCCCCTCGTCGATCTCCCTGATCACGGCCCGGATCGATTCCAGGAGGCTCTCTCCGGGCCGCGCCTTCGCCAGCGCGAGCAGGCCGGGGCCCAGCCCCACGAGCTTCGCGTGGAGAGGCAGGCCCTTCTTTTCAGACTGCTCCTGAAGCTGCCGGAACTGCTCTTCACCGATGGTTTCGAGGTAGGCCCTCCCGCCCGAGGGAGGAAGCCGGTAGGTCTCTCCCTGCACGATGGCCCGTTCCCTGCCGGGGTGGGGGGGAACACGGCGCCGCGCGTCGAGGATGCGAAGGGAGTCCCCTTCCATGAGGACGATATTGCTCCACCGGCCCATGATCTCCACGGTGAGCCTGAAGGCGGGGGGGGACGCTCCTGAAGCCGCGAAAAGCAGGTGCACCGCCCTCTCCAGACCGGGATCGAGGATGTCCGTGAGAACCATGCCGACCAGGTGCTTGCGCAGAAGGCTGCAGAAGGCCGTGGGTGCGGGAAGGGCCCGGGGTTTGCGGCTCGCCAGGTGGGCGCTGGGAAGAGCGGGACGGACGGAGAGGACGAGATGACGGGTCGAGCGGTTCCGGATCGTGACGACAATGTCCTGCAAAGACGACTGGAAGACCGCCTGCACCCTGCCGGGCACGCACTCGCCCCTGAGCTCCCTGACGATTTCCCTGATCGTGATGGCTTCCATGTGCGGTCCCGTTTTTCTGCTCTTATAGCACATCCTCCCCGGCTGCCCCTTCCGGGGTTCCGCGGGGGTTCCCGGAAAAACTGTTGACAACATTCGAAACGGCTCGTACTATTTGTTTAAATACCTATCCTGAGGTGGTTATGACTCAAAGCATGACCGGCTTCGGGCGCGGGGAACACAGTTCGGATCGATACCAGTTCGGAATCGAAATCAGAAGCACTAATCACCGTTTTCTGGAAGTAAGACTGCGTATCCCTCGTGACCTGATCGCTTTTGAGAGTGATGTTCGAACATACATTCGAAGCCGCTTCTCAAGAGGATACCTGGACGTTCAGGCTTTCCTCGGAAGGCCCTCGGAACACAACCGTCGATTTGTAGTCGACAGGGACCTTCTTTCCCAGACCGCGGCCGGCCTGCAGCAGGCGGGCCGGGAGCTCGGCCTGGGAGAGGGCGTGGATCTGGCGGTGCTGGCCCGGTTCAAGGAACTGTTTCGCTTCGAGGACGAGCCGGACGATCCGGAGGAGCTTCGGGCGGGACTGATGAGCGCCGTGGAAAGCGCCGTGGCGGAACTCGAAAAAACCCGACGCGGGGAAGGCGAAGAACTGAAGCGGGCCGTAACGGAAATTCTGGACCGGTTCGGGAAGATCTTTGAAAAGATGCAGGGCCTCGCCCCGGAGACGAACCGGGACCTCGCCGAGACGCTTCGAGGCAGGCTCGAGGAGCTCATCGGGAGAACCGAGTTTTCGCCTGAACGGCTGAACCAGGAAGCGGCTCTGCTCGCCATGAAGAGCGACGTCACGGAAGAGCTGGACAGGATCCGGGGCCACTTTGCCGCCTTCGGCGGCACCCTGGCGAAGGAAGACCCCTCAGGGAGGAAACTGGACTTTCTTCTGCAGGAGATGAATCGGGAGCTGAACACGACCGCCGCCAAGGCGGGGACCCTCGAGCTTTCCCATCTGGCTATCGAGGGCAAGCTGGAAATGGAGAAGATCCGGGAACAGGTGCAGAATCTGGAGTAACCCGGCCGCCGTAAGGCGGGCGGAGCAGGCCTGAGCAAGGAGGGAAGGTATGGCCAAGAAGACCAAGAACGCTAAAGCAGGAAAAAAAGCGGCGCCCAAGAAGCGGGCCGACATCAACGTCCTCGTAGTCGACGACGAGAAGAACCTGACGCTCGCCATGCGCCGTCTGCTCTCGGCCGAGGGGTACCGGGCCGAGACAGCCGGTTCCGGAGCCGACGCGCTGGAGGTGGCCAGGGAAATCCCCTTCGATGTCATCTTCCTGGATGTCAACATGCCCGACATGGACGGGCTGGAAACGTTCAAGAAGCTTCGGAAGGTGGCGCCCGACAGCCCGGTGGTCATGATCACCGGCTACGGCAAGACGCTCAAGGCCCTCGTGGAAGAGGCCCGCGAACTCGGAGTTCACACCGTCATCGACAAGCCCTTCAAGATCACCCAGATAACCGAAACCATCCGCGGCCTCATACCCCATGCCGATTGAGTTCTGCCGGCACCCGGGGTCTTCTTCCCTCACCCCGGCGGATCGGGTCTGCCGGAGCTGATCCAGACACCATGAACCTGATCAACGTCGGCTTCGGGAACGTCGTCGTAGCCGAGCGCATCGTGGCCGTAATTCTTCCCAGCTCCTCTCCCTCCAGGAGACTGAAGGATGACGCAAAAGAGAGAGGCATGCTCGTCGATGCGACCCAGGGCCGCCGCACCAGGTCGATAATCGTCACCGACAGCAATCACGTCATACTCTCCGCCGTTCAGGTGGAAACCCTCACCCAGCGGCTCGGATCCGTCCAGGCTCCTCCCGGAGCTTCCGGCCAGTGAGCGCCGTGAAAGAACACGGGAACATCTTCGTCATCTCCTCGCCTTCCGGGGGAGGAAAGTCCTCTCTCATCAGCCGGGTCCTGAAAAAAGTGCCCGGGCTCACCCTCGCCACCTCCCACACCTCCCGCCCTCCCCGGGCGGGCGAGAAAGACGGAGTCGAGTATCGCTTCGTCACCCGCAAGGAGTTCCTTGCCATGCGCAGGGAGGGTGAGTTCGTCGAGTGGGTCAGCCTTCACGGGCACCTCTACGGAACGTCACGAAGGGAGCTGGACAGGCTGACGGCGCAGGGAAAGGACATCCTTCTCGATATCGACATTCGCGGAGCCGTCAGCGTGGCCTCCATCTATCCCCGCGCTGTTTCGGTTTTCATCCTGCCCCCCTCGCTTGCCGTCCTGGAAGAGCGCCTGCGCAAGAGGGGGTCGGAGAGTGAAGAACAGATCCGCACGCGCCTCACCACGGCGGTGCGGGAAATGAGGGCCGCCACCCGCTACCGCTACTGCATCGTCAACCGGACCCTCTCCCGGGCGGTTGCCGAGTTGGAAGCCGTCATCACCGCCGAGAGGCTCCACCTCTCCCCCGGGGCCGCCAGGGCCCTTCTGCGGAAGATTCTCAGTTAATTGCTTTTCCACCTCCTCTTTCCTATTATGATCCGATGAAATCCGATGGCAGCACTTCGCGTTCTCCTCTCCCGGGCGGGCGCACGTCCCGGTTGGTCCCATGCTGAAAGGCAAGACCGTCGTCCTCGGGGTCACGGGAGGAATCGCCGCCTACAAAGCGGCTGAGATCCTCAGGGGCCTGAAGAAGAACGGGGCCGACGTGGCGGTGGTCATGACCGCCAACGCCGGGCGCTTCGTCGCTCCCCTCACCTTCGAGGCCCTGTCGGGGAGGC
>JAUWCW010000349.1 GCA_030609125.1 Candidatus Rokuibacteriota bacterium | reverse complement strand
GAGGGTCGAGCGGCACCTGGCGGAAAACACTGTTCGCTCCTACGAGAGAGACCTGTCTCTCTTCAACACTTTTCTGCGAACCCGGGGGCGCACCTGTCCGACGGAGGCCGGCCACGAAGACCTGCAGGCCTACCTGCGTTGGCTGGCCGCGCGGGGGCTGGCCGCACGATCCCGGGCGAGGAACCTCTCGGCCCTCAGGGCTTTTTACCGGTTCCTCAGGCTGGAAGAGAAGACGGAAGACGACCCGACGGAGTGGATTGAGTCGCCCAGGGGGTGGAAGAAGCTGCCGCGCTTTCTCAGCGGCGAGGAGGTTGAGAAACTCCTCGCCGGCCTGGACAGGGCGGCTCCGTCAGGACTCCGGGATGCAGCCCTTTTCGAACTGCTCTACGACTGCGGGCTCCGCGTCTCGGAGCTTGCTTCCCTGCGGATCGATGGCGTCGATCTGGAGTCGCTGCTGATCAAGGTGCGGGGAAAGGGGGGGAAGGAGCGGTTCGTTCCCTTCGGCGAAGAGGCGCTGGAGGTCCTGGGCAGGTATCTGGAGGAGTCACGCCCGGCCACGCGGGGGACGGGTGAGTATCTCTTCCCCGGAAGATCCGGCGGGCACCTGACCCGCCAGGGCATCTGGAAGATTGTGAAACGCCACCTGCGGGCCGGCGGCATCGTCAGGAGCGTTTCTCCCCACACCCTGAGGCACTCCTTCGCGACCCATCTTCTCAACAACGGGGCCGACCTGCGGGCGGTGCAGATGATGCTCGGCCACGCCGACATATCGACCACGCAGATCTACACCCACCTTACGAGGGAGAGGCTGAAGAAGGTGCATCGCAAGTGCCATCCGCGGCCGTAATTGGAAGGGAAGGGGGCGAGCACGTCACTTGTCATCCCGAGAGCAGCGAGGGATCTGACGTATCAACGGGGGAGGCTCTTCGAGGGGGCCGGCGTGTCCCGGAGATTCCTCGTCGCGCTGCTCCCCGGAATGACGACGCGCGCCTTTTGACAGTGGGCCGGAGCGTGTGCTATCTGATACGCACATGCTGAACGATTCTGTGTCCGGCGGGGAGCCGGGGTCGGGGGGAGGGAGCGGCGGGGAAGAGGCCGAGGGGGGGGTCGCCTTCGGCATTTTTCTGCGGCAGGAAAGGCTGCGCCGGGACTTGACCCTCGCCGATATGGCCAGAGCCGTCAGGGCCCCCGAGAACTGCCTCGAGGCCCTCGAGGATGGTGAGTACGGCTCCCTTCCGCCGAAGCCGTACGTCAGGGGGTTCCTCGATGCCTACGCGCGGCGGCTCTCTCTCGACCCGGACGAAATATGGCAGCGCTTCGAAGAGAGCTTCCGCGCCTCCTCCCGTTCTGACATAGAGGAGGGGCGGAGCATCTTCGGCCTCTTCCGTCCGCAGGGTGACAAGTTCCACTGGCGTGACTGGGCCGTCCCGATCGCGCTGGCTTTTGCGGTGGTGGTCTTTCTTTCCGCCAGATGGTTCCTGGAGGAGAAAAGCGCCATCCCGCGTCTGGAGCCTGCGCCTCCGGTGGAGAGCGCCGGGGATGAGAGCGTTCTCCCCCTCCATCAGGGGGCGGAGATCGATCGCTTCGACCTGCCGGTGACAGCTTCTGATGCCGGCGCGGCGGGGGTGAGGCTGTTCGTGAGGGCCGCGGGGTCGACGTGGATGTCGGTAACCAGGGACGGCGGGGAGCCGGAGGAATGGACCATGGATGAAGGGGAGACCCGGGAGGTCACCGCCCGGAAGCAGCTGGTCCTCTCGCTTGGCAACGCCGGGGCGGTTCAGCTCACCGTCAACGGCCGCGAGCTGGGTTTCATTGGACAGATGGGGGAAGTGAAGCGCAATGTCTTCTTCACCGCCCCCGGGGATGAGTAGCCGGTGTTCGTCGAGAAGAAGACGAAGATCGCCGTCGAATTCCTGAGAAAAAAAGGTGTTCCCCACACAGGCAAGGGACTTTCACTAGAGGCGGGGATGGCGGGCTTCTCCAATGAACTGGGCGGGCTGAGGGTCGTTCGCGCGGGAGATGTTCCCCGCTTCCCCCAGCCTCTTGCTCCAAAGGGGCGGGAGGTTCTTCTCTGGGGCTATCTCGACGATCAGGCGGTAGTGGTACAGGAGGGGAGGGGGTATCTCTATGAAGGGTACTTTCACCGTGAGATCGCCTTTCCTCTCCGGGTGTTCGCCGCCCTGGGCGTTAAGAGAATGATCCTGGTCGCCTCCATGGAACCTCTCGGGGAGAGATGGGAGGAAGGGCGGTTTTTCGTGGTGGAGGACCACATCGACCTGACGGGAGGAAACTCCCTCAGAGGGGCGCTTGACGGCGGCGGGCGGCGGGAGCTGGATTCGTCGCGGATATACTCGACGGAACTCGGGGAGCGAGCCCTGGCCCTCGCGGAAGAGCGCGGTCTGAGCCATGGCCGCGGTGTCATGGCCCTTCTGCCCGGCCCCGCGGGGCCGACGCCGGCGGAGAGAAGGATGCTCAGGACCCTGGGGGCCGATGTCTTGTCCCTGTCGCTCGCGCCGGAGACCATGATGGCCCTTCACCTTGGAGTGGAGATCACGGTACTGGGACTGGTGGGGGAGAAGAGGGCTTCCGGAAGCGGGAGGAACGGATGGGGAACGGACGCTCTCAACTACGTGAAGGACCTTCTCTCGGAACTATAGCCCTCCTTTCCCGTGCTCCACAGATGTTGTAGAAATGAGCCGAGACAAGGCGGGTGCAGGCGCAACGTCTGAGGCGTACTGCTGTACGCCGCAGGACGGGGCGGCAAGCCCAAC
>JAUWCW010000129.1 GCA_030609125.1 Candidatus Rokuibacteriota bacterium | reverse complement strand
GTCCCGGTGACGATATCCCGCTTCCCGGGGGGTGGGACAAACCGGCGCACTTTCTCGGATACGCCGTCCTCGGCTTCCTTCTCGCCAGGGCCCTGGGGGGGACGCGGCCGCGATGGTTTCTGGCGTGGTGTCTGGCTGTCGGATACGGCCTGCTCGATGAGTATCATCAATCCTTCGTGGTGGGGAGATACCCTTCCGCAGTGGACGTTCTCATGGACGCTGCGGGCGCCGCCACGGGGGTTCTTGCAGGCCTTTCCACCCGTGCCCGGGGCAGGGCTCCTCCGGGGCAGGGAGCAGGTGCGCGCTGAAACCGGTGCGGCTTCCGGGTATCAAAGAATATGACCGTGCCCTCACCGCGCTCGTGAGCATCAGGTGAGGGCTCTGTGAAGACGGCTGCTGATGGCTGAGGGAGTTCAGCGGGCTCGGAGAGGGCTGAGGAGGGAGGGGGTCAGGTGGGCGAAGGGCTGTTCAGGGGCAGGCGGACGGTAAAGGTCGTGCCTTGGCCCGCGGCGGTCTCGACGTCGATCGATCCCCGGTGGTCCTCGATCGCCTGCTTGACGATGGCCAATCCGAGACCCGTCCCGTCTGCCTTGCCGCAGGTCACGAAGGTGTCGAAGAGGGTGTCGCGAATTTCCTCCGGGATGCCGGGGCCGTTGTCGGCAATCCTGAACACAAGCTCATTTTCTTCAGCCCTGATCGACACCTCCAGCCGCCCTCGACCGGGCATGGCCTGAATGGCGTTACGAGCGAGGTTGAGGAGTGCTCGGCGCATGCAGTGGTGGTCGAAGTTCGCCGCGCCCATGTAAGAGCGATCCCAGACAACTTCCACCCCGGAGCCCCTGGCCTCGGCGTCCACCAACTCCTGCAGTTCGTCGCAGAAAGTGTGCAGGTAGACTTTGCGGATGAGAACACTGCTCTCGCCTTTGGCAAAGGCCATGATATCCCTGGTCATCTTGTTCAGGGTCTCGAGCTGGCGGTGAATGCGCTCCGCGAGCTGCCGCCTTTTGTCCCGGTCCTGCTCCTCGGCGAGAAACTCGCTGCAAGCGGAAACTACCGTTATCGGCGTATTCAAGTCGTGGACAAGGCCCGAGAGCATGCGGCCGATCTCCGCGAGCCGCTCCCGCTGCCTTTTCCTGTGAATCTCGCGGGCGTCCTTCAAGACCCGGGTGATCTGGATGCTGATCAGCCGGAGGAGGCGCTCGTTCTCCTCTGTGAACGACCCTCCATCAATGCAGTTGACGAGCTCCACCGCCCCGATCAATGAGCCTTCGGATTCCAGCGGGGCGGCCATGATCTGGCGGGTGGGAAAGCCGATCATATCCGCCAGGAGGGGGTCGAAGCGCTCGTCGTCCCGGACGTTGTTAACGCGGGCGGTCTTGCCGTGCTTTGCCACCCATCCCACTATGCCCCTCCCCAACTCCACGGTGTACCCCTTGAGCCGGTTTCCCCTTTCCCCAAGGGCCGTGCGGAAATAGAGTGTTCCCCGGTCTTCGTCGCTGACCAGCAGTATGGATGCCGCCTCGGACCCAAGAACGGCCATCGCCTTGGCCATCGCGCGGTCTACCACCTGCTCGGGGTCCTGCGCCAGGGTGATCTCCCGCTCGATCTCGAGAAGGGCGTCCAGTTCGAGGTTGTGCTTCACGGCGGCTCCGTAGAGCCTGGAGATCTCGATGGCGGCCGACACCTGGGACGCCAGGGCCTCCAGGAGGGAAAGGTCTTTTTCGTCGAATGGATGTCCGTCCACGCGGTTGAGGGCCTGCACGACACCGGTTATCTCGCCCCGGTTGTTGTGCAGCGGCACGGACAGCATGGTCCGGGTGCGGTAGCCGGTAACACGGTCCACCTCGGGGACGAAACTCGGGTCCTTGTGGGCGTCGGGGGTGTTCAGGCTTTCTCCCGACCGAACAACTTTGCCGGCGATACCCTCGCCGCGAGGCAGGCGAATGGTGAGATGGTCCTCGCCCTGGACGATTTTGGACCACAGATCCCGGCGTTCAGGGTCGACGAGAAAAAGGGTGGAGCGGTCACAGTCCATGACGGATGTTATCTTCTCCATCAGTACCGGCAACAGGTCATCGAGGTCGAGGTTGGCGGAAAGGGCCGTGCCCACCTCCTCCATGCCTTTGAGGCGCTTTTCCAGAATCCGCTCACGTTCGCTTGGCACACTCATGATGAAATCCTCCCGAAATCGCGCCCTCCCCGCGGAAGGCCTCCCCTCGGCGGCGGCGGGGAGAATCAGCCGATGCGACTCGCCTCTATTCTCCGGGCGTCCAGCTCGCCAGGTGCTTCAGGTAGTTCCAGCGTCGGGCGATGTCCGCCTTGAGCTGTTCCATCAGCTGTGCTGCCAGCTCGGGGTTCTTCGCCTTCAGGGAGCGGTAGCGGTTCTCGCCGTAAGCGTACTCCTCGACCGAAAGAGACGGCTCCTTGCTGTCGATGACGAGCGGGCTCTTGCCCTCGGTCTCCAGGGCGGGGCTGTACCGGTACAGGGGCCAGTGCCCGCAGGCGACGGCCCGCTTCTGCTCCTCGATCCCCCTGGTCATGTTGATCCCGTGGGCCACACAGGTGGAGTAGGCGATGACGATGGAGGGGCCATCGTGGGCCTCCGCCTCGGAGAGAGCCTTCACGGTCTGGGCGGGGCTGGCGCCGAAGGCGATCTGGGCCACGTAGACGCTGCCGTAGGTGGCCACGATCAGGCCCAGGTTCTTTTTGGGAGTCCTCTTGCCGCCGGCGGCGAACTGGGCTGTGGCGGCCAGGGGCGTGGACTTCGACATCTGCCCGCCGGTGTTCGAGTAGACCTCCGTGTCGAGGACGAGGATATTGATGTTCTCGCCTGAGGCCATGACCTGGTCGACGCCTCCGTAGCCGATGTCGTAGGCCCAGCCGTCGCCCCCGAGGGCCCAGACCGATTTCTTCACCAGGTAGTCGGCGAGGGAGAGGAGGTGGCGGGCCTTCGAGGAGGAGTCACTTTCGAGCCTCTTTTTCAGCTCCGCCACACGCTCCCGCTGCTTCTCGATGGCAGCCTGGTCGCCCTGGTCGGCGGCCTTGATGGCTTCCATAAGTTCCCGGGCGTCGGCGTAGTCGCCGGCAGCGGCGAAGATGTCAAGAAGCTCCAGGGCCTGGGCGTTGAACTTGTCGACGGTCTGGCGCATCCCCAGCGCGAACTCGGCATTGTCCTCGAAGAGGGAGTTGGACCACGCCGGTCCCCGGCCGTCGTCCCGCCTGGCGTAGGGTGTGGTCGGCAGGTTGCCTCCGTAGATGGAGGAGCAGCCGGTGGCGTTGCCGATGAGGAGCCGATCGCCGAACAGCTGGGTGAGAAGGCGGATGTACGGCGTTTCACCGCATCCCGAGCAGGCTGCGTTGTACTCGAAGAGAGGGCGCACGAACTGGCTCCCCTTGACGGTGCGGAGGTTGAAGGTGGACGGATTGGTCTCGGGCAGGCTGAGGAAGAACTTGTAATTCTCGGCCTCCTGCAGCCGGAGAGGCTCCTGGGGGCGCATGTTGATGGCCTTGTGGTTCGGGTCCTTGTTCCCCTCTTCGTCCTTTTTCATTGCCGGGCACATGAAGTTGCAGGAGCCGCAGCCGGTGCAGTCTTCAGGGGCGACCTGGAGGGTGAATCGCAGACCTTTCAGGTCCTTGCCCTTGGCGTCGACGGATTTGAAGTGCTCCGGCGCGTCCTTGAGAAGGTCCGCGTCGCAGGCTTTCATGCGGATGGTGGCGTGAGGGCAGACGAAGGCGCACTGCCCGCACTGGGTGCACAAGTCAGGCTCCCAGACGGGAATGTGAACGGCGATGTTGCGCTTTTCGTACTGGGTCGTGGCGGTGGGCCACGTTCCGTCGTCGGGAATGGCCGAGACGGGGAGGGAATCGCCCTTGCCGGCGATCATCTTCGCCGTCACCTGCTGGACGAAATCCGGGGCGCCTTCGGGAACGGGGGCGCGGCGGAAGAGGCAGCTGGTGGCTCTGTCGGGAACGGGGACCTCGACAATGTTCTGCAGGGCCTTGTCGGCGGCGGCGTAGTTCATCCGCACCACCTTCTCCCCCTTGACGCCGTAGGTCTTCTTGATCTGCTCCTTGATGGAGCGCAGCGCCTCCTCCCTGGGGAGGATCCCGGAGATGATGAAGAAGGCGGTCTGCATGATGATGTTGATGCGGCTGCCGAGACCGATCTCCTCAGCCAGCGTGATGGCGTCGATGACGTAGAACTTCATCTTTTTTTCGATGAGCTGCTCCTGGAACTCGCAGGGGAGGGTGTCCCAGACATCGTCTTTTCCGTGGGCGGAGGTGAGGAGAAAGACCGCGCCCTCGACGGCGTTGGCGAGCATGTCGTACTTTTCAAGGAATGACGGGTTGTGACAGGCGATGAAGTTGGCCTTCGACAGAAGGTAGGGGTCGTGGATCTCCTCCTTGCCGAAGCGCAGGTGCGAAACGGTGACGGCGCCGGATTTTTTCGAATCGTAGACAAAGTAGCCCTGTGCGTTGTTCTCCGTTTCACCGCCGATGATCTTGATGGTGTTCTTGTTCGCCCCGACCGTGCCGTCCGCACCGAGCCCGTAGAACATGGCCTGGAAGACACCGGCCTCATCGAGGGTGAAGGCCGGGTCGTAGTCGAGGCTGGTGTCGGTCACGTCGTCGTTGATGCCCACGGTGAAGTGGTTTTTCGGCTTCGCGGCGGCGAGGTTGTCGTAGACGGCCTTGACCATGGCGGGGGTGAACTCCTTGGAACCGAGCCCGTAGCGCCCCCCCACGATTTCAGGGTAGGCGGTGAAGGGGGCGATCTTCTTCTCCAGCGTCTCGCCGACAGCGGCTCTCACGTCCAGATAAAGCGGCTCACCGATGGCCCCGGGCTCCTTGGTCCGATCGAGAACGGCGATGGACTTGACGCTCGCCGGCAGGGCGGCGGCGAAGGCCTCGGTGGAGAAGGGACGGTAGAGGCGGACCTGGAGCATGCCTACTTTTTCGCCGCCGGCATTGAGGGCGTCCACGGTGCTCATCACCGTGTCGCCCGCCGATCCCATGACGACAAGGACCCGCTGCGCCGCCGGATCGCCGTGGTAGTCGAAGAGGTGGTAGCTCCGGCCCGTGATCCCGGCGAACGTGTCCATCGCCTTCTGCATGATCGCGGGAGCCGCGGCGTAGTACTTGTTCACCGTCTCCCTGCCCTGGAAGTAAACGTCCGGGTTCTGGGCGGTGCCCCGTATGGCGGGCCTGTCGGGGGAGAGGCCGCGGCCGCGGTGGGCAATGACCAGGTCGTCGTCTATCATGGCCCGCATGTCGTCGAAGGAGAGCTCCTCGATCTTCTGGATCTCGTGAGATGTGCGGAAGCCGTCGAAGAAGTGGACGTAGGGGACGCGCGACTCCAGGGCCGCCGCCTGGGCAATGAGGGCGAAGTCCATCGACTCCTGGACGTTCCTCGAACAGAAGAGGGCAAAACCGGTCTGCCGGACGCCCATGACGTCCGAGTGGTCTCCGAAGATGGAGAGCCCCTGGGCGGCCAGGGAGCGGGCGGTGACGTGAAAAACCGTCGGCGTGAGCTCTCCGGCTATCTTGTACATGTTGGGGACGATGAGCAGGAGACCCTGGGAGGCGGAGATGGTTGTGGCGAGGGCGCCCGTGGTGAGGGAGCCGTGAACCGCCCCGGCCACGCCGGCCTCGGACTGCATCTGGCTCACCCGCGGCACCGAACCCCAGATATTGACCTGACCCGCCGCGGACTTGGCGTCGCAGACCTCGGCGATCGGGGACGACGGGGTTATGGGGTAGATGGTAATGATCTCGTTGGTGGCGTGCACGACGTGCGCACAGGCCGTGCACCCGTCAACGGTTATCATCTTCCTGCTCATGTTGCCTCCTCCACAAGGTGGTGTGAACCCTTGAACGAACGGATACCCCTCGGCCGGACCGGATCGGGGTTTGCGAACGGTTCGCCGGCGAGAGAAATCTAATCGAGCTCGCTGAATTCGATATATTATCAGGCAAATGATGATTTTGGTAGCAGGATCTTCCCCGCGGCGCGCACGACCGGGGTGGTGAGGGTCGGGCCGCTGTGATACAATCCCCCGGATTTCGACCTGTACGGCTTTTATTGTCAGTCGCCCGTCGGCGGCCATGAAAAGGAGTTTTCCATGAAAAAGGCATCTTTGAGCGCTTTTCT
>JAUWCW010000370.1 GCA_030609125.1 Candidatus Rokuibacteriota bacterium | reverse complement strand
TGCCTTGACACCCTTTTTCCTGTCAAGTGAAGATATCGGGCAGGACACTAAGACTAAGACCGAAGGGGACGTTCGTTCATCCATCCACAATCCCCAGGTGGTGGAGATGCTCGAGAAGCGTGGCGTCGGGATGGACCGTCTCTCCTGAGAGGCGTCCGCGGCAGCCGGTTTTTTCCTGCGGAAATCACCGATCGGCACTATATTGACAGTATCGGCACTGGCTGGAAAGGATTCGGCGGCGGGGAGAGCATCGGAGGTAAGATGACGATCGACGACAGGCCCGGAAAACCCGGCCGGCTGACGGAAAAAATCGCCTCCGTGGAGAGGCGGCTCGGCCGGGAGATCGGGAAATAGTCCGTGGGCGACGCCCGCTGGGAACACTTCTCTCATGAGGCCGACATGGGCGTGCGCGGCATCGGATCTTCCCTCGAAGAGGCTTTCGAGGAGGCGGCGATCGCCCTGACGGCGGTCATCACCGATCCGGGGTCCGTCGACGCCGGGGAAATGGTGGAGGTCGAGTGCGAGGCGCCCGACGAGGAGATCCTCCTCGCAGAGTGGCTCAACGCGCTGATTTACGAGATGGCGACGAGGGGGATGCTCTGGGGACGCTTCGAGGTGAAGGTGGAGGGCCTGAAGCTGCACGGCCGGGCGTGGGGCGAGAAGGTGGACATTGAAAAGCACCAGCCTGCCGTGGAGGTCAAGGGAGCGACCTACACCCAGCTTCGGGTGAAAAAGGAGGACGGCCACTGGATCGCGCAGTGCGTCGTCGATGTGTGAGGGCAGCCATGGAAAGAGAAGGATTGAAGCGGCTATCAGATTACGCCTGGCGGATCGAACGAAGGGGCGCCATGCGCGTCCCGGCCGTCATCTATGCGGACGAGGGACTGATCCGGGACATGGACAGCAAGGTCTCGGAGCAGATCTGCAACGTCGCCGGACTTCCCGGTATCGTCCAGGCAGCCTATGCCATGCCCGACGCCCACTGGGGCTACGGATTTCCCATCGGCGGGGTGGCGGCCTTCGATCCCGAGCAGGGAGGTGTCGTATCCGCCGGGGGGGTGGGGTTCGATATCTCATGCGGAGTGCGGACTCTGCTCACCGGCTTGAAGAGGGAAGATGTCGAGGAGGTCAAAAGCCGGCTCGCCGACCGTCTCCAGAGGACCATCCCCGCCGGCGTGGGCAGCACCGGGCGCCTGCACCTCAACCGCCGGGAAATGGACGACATGCTCCACGGCGGTGCTCAGTGGGCCGTCGAGCGGGGCTACGGCACACAGGAGGACCTTGTTCGGACGGAGGAGCGGGGCCGGATGGCGGGCGCGGATGCCGGACAGGTGTCGGAGAAGGCCAAGAAGCGGCAGCTGAACCAGGTGGGCACACTGGGCTCCGGCAACCATTACCTGGAGGTGCAGCACGTGACGGCCCTCTACGACAGGGAGACCGCCTCCGTCTTCGGTCTGAAGGAAGGCGACGTGGTGGTGAGCATCCACTGCGGCTCGCGCGGTCTCGGGCACCAGATCGGCACCGATTTTCTCAAGGAGATGGTGGTGAAGGCGGCCAGCCACGGCATCAGCCTTCCCGACCGCGAGCTCGCCTGCGCGCCGATCAACTCGCCAGTCGGCCGCTCCTACCTGGGCGCCATGCGGGCCGGGATCAACTGTGCCCTCGCCAACCGCCAGGTGCTCAGCCATCTCACCCGGGAGGTCTTCGCTCAGGTCCTGCCCGGAGCGGAGCTCTCACTCCTCTACGACGTCTCTCACAATACCTGCAAGGAGGAAGAACATGCCGTCGATGGTCATCCCCGCCTCCTCTTCGTCCACCGCAAAGGGGCGACCCGCGCCTATGGACCAGGCCATCCGGATATTCCGGAGGAGCTGCGCGGCGTCGGACAGCCGGTCCTCATCGGCGGCACCATGGGCACGGCATCGTATGTTCTTGCCGGCAGCCGCGAGAGTGAGGAACTCGCCTTCAGCTCCGCCTGCCACGGCGCCGGAAGGGCCATGAGCCGGCACAAGGCCACGCGACGGTGGCGGGGTGGACAGGTGGTGGAGGAACTCGCAGGAAAGGGCATTCTTATCCGAAGCCGGTCGATGCGGGGGATCGCCGAAGAGGCGCCCGGCGCCTACAAGGACGTCTCGGCGGTGGTGGAAGCCACCGAGCGGGCGGGGCTGGCCCGAAAAGTGGCACGGCTCGAGCCCATGATCTGCGTCAAGGGTTAATCCCGAATCATGGGAAACGTTCATTCATGAAGGTCAGGATCGCCAGGACGTCGGGCTTCTGCTTCGGAGTGCGCAAGGCGGTGAACCTCACGCTCGATGCCGCCCGGGACCGTCCCCGGCCCATCACCACCCTCGGCCCCCTCATCCACAATCCCCAGGTGGTGGAGATGATCGAGAAACGGGGCGTCGGGATGGCCCGGGAGGTCCCCGACTCGGGGACCGTGGTGATCCGCTCTCACGGCGTAACGCCGTCGATCCGGGAGGAGATCAAGGAGAAGGGACTCGACCTCCTTGACGCCACCTGCCCGAGGGTGTCGCGGGTTCACGGCCTCGTCTCCAGGCACCACCGGGAG
>JAUWCW010000007.1 GCA_030609125.1 Candidatus Rokuibacteriota bacterium | reverse complement strand
GTCTTCCATGCCCTCACGATTGAGCACATCCGGCAGATCATCGACATCCAGATAGGCGAGCTGAACGAACAGCTCCGCGAAAAGAATTTCGCTCTCCACCTCGACAACAGCGCCCGGGAGTGGCTCATAGAGAAGGGTTTCGATCCGGCCTTCGGAGCCCGCCATCTGCGGCGCTCCCTGCAGACCCATATCGAAGATCCTCTTTCGATGGAACTCCTGCGCCGGGAGTTCGGAGAAAACGAGGAAATCCTCGCTGTCCTGGAGAACGATCGCATAGTCTTTCGTGTCAAGGCCGGCGTTTGATGCTCTCTTTTCCCCGCCGGCTCCTCCTGCTCCCGGCCCTCCTGCTCCCGGCCCTCCTCGCTGCGGCCTTCGGCCTGCCGGCCGAGCCCGCCGGGGCCCAGCAGGGCAAGCCCCCTCTGGAAATCAGGGAGATCATCTTCACCGGCAACAGGATGGTCGAAGAGGCGACGGTCCGCGCCCGCGTGCAGAGCGCCGAGGGCGACATCTTCGACCCCGAGCAGATAACCCGCGACGTCCGCTCGATATACGAGCTCGGGTTCTTCGAGGACATCAAGGTTGATGCCGAGGGTTTCGAGGGCGGCCTGCGGATAACGTTCGCTCTCCGGGAAAAGCCGATCATCCGCGCCGTCACCTTCGAAGGGAACGACAAGCTGAGCGAGTCGGACATCAGGGACAAGCTCGAGTTCGCGGCCCGGACGATCTACAACCCCGCCGCCGCGGCGCAGGCGGTCCAGCAGATCAAGAACATCTACCGTGAGAAGGGGTATTTCGAGGTAACCATAGACACCAAGACCGAGCCCGTCACCGAAGGCGAGATGAACCTGGTCTTCATTATCGACGAGGGCGAGAAGTTTCACGTCTCCAAGGTTTCGTTCACCGGCAACGAGGCCTTTTCCGACGGCAAGCTGCGAAGGGTCATGCAGACCAGGCGGTGGAGCCTCTTTTCCCTTCTCACCGGGTCGGGGAGACTGGTGGACGAAGTTCTCCAGGAGGACCGCCAGCGCATTCTCAGCTTCTACCAGGACAACGGCTACCTTGAGGCCCGGGTCGGAAATCCGCAGGTCTCCATCCGGGCGGAAGAGCGCCGGCTCGACATCGTCGTCCCCGTCACCGAGGGCGAACAGTACCGCCTGGGCACGCTCTCTCTGAGCGGTGACACCCTCGTTCCCCTGGAAGAGATCAGGGAAATCACCGAGAGCCGGGAGGGGAAGATCTTCCGCCGCTCAACCTTCACCAAGGACCTGTTCAACATCAACCAGCTCTACACCGAACAGGGCTACGCCTACGTGAAGGTCGACTACTCCACCGTACTCAACCCCGAGAGCCGGACCATCGACGTCACCCTCCTGGTGGACAAAGGCGAGCAGGCCCGCATCGGCCGCATCGTCATCACCGGCAACCTGGCGACGCGGGACAAGGTCATCAGGCGGAACATCACCTTCAGCGAGGGGGACCTGTTCAGCAGCGCCGATCTGCGCAAGAGCCGGCGCAAGATCATGAACCTGGGTTTTTTCGAGTCCGTCGACATCATCCCCCGTCCCCGGGAGGAGACCGTCATCGACATCGACATGGAGCTCAAGGAGAAGCTTACCGGGGCCTTCAGCATGGGCTTTGGCTACAGCTCCGAGGACAGCCTCACCGGACAGGTCCGCCTCTCGGAGACCAACCTTTTCGGCCGGGGGCAGAGCCTGGAACTGATGGCCGAGTACGGCTCGGTGCGCAAGAACTTCTCCCTCGCCTTCGGCGAGCCGGCGATCTTCGACTCCCGCTATTCCTTCGGCGTCAAGGCCTTCAACGTCAGCAGGGAGTACGACGAATACGACCGCCTCAGCCTCGGAGGGAGGATGACACTCGGCCGCTCCATCGGCGAGTTCTTCCGGGGCTTCGTCACCATCATGCACGAGACGGTGGATGTCAGCGGCATCGCCGATGACGCCTCGCTCTTTATCAAGGAGCAGGAAGGAAAGGCGACGACCAACAGCGTCCAGCTGACCCTGGTTCGCGACTCGCGCGACAACTTCTTCAATCCCTCCCGAGGCAACCGCACGGTCCTGAGCGGTGAATACGCCGGCGGCTTCCTGGGGGGAGACAACTACTTCACCAGGTACACCGCCGAGACGACCCAGTACACCCCGCTGTGGTGGAAACTGGTCTTCATGGTGAGAGGACGGGTCGGCGTCGTCGACGGCTTCGACGGCAGGGAACCCCCGATCTACGAGAAATTCTACGTCGGGGGACTCAACTCCGTGCGGGGCTTCGAGCCGAGAAGCATCGGGCCCAAGGACATCAACGGCGACCCCATCGGCGCCTACATGGAGTTGATTTTCAACACCGAGGTGATCGTCCCCCTCGAACCCTCCCAGGGTCTGAACCTCGTCTTCTTCTTCGATGCCGGTAACGGCTGGCGCAAGAACCAGAGCATCGAGATTGCGGACCTGAGAACCGGCGCCGGCCTCGGAATCCGCTGGCTTTCCCCCATGGGCCCCTTCCGCCTGGAGTGGGGCTGGAACCTCAATCCCCGGGACGACGAGCCCAACGGGGACTGGGCGTTCGCCATCGGCGCCTTCTTCTAAGCCGACATTACCCGATCGACATCCTGGTTCGAAGGGGCTATAATACGAAAATATCGTTTGAAATCTGCTCAAACCTGACACATCAGAAAACAGCTCGGGGTTTGTGAAGGAAACAGGCCCTCGGAGTTGGAGAAAGGAGTGCTTCATGTCATCAAGGTGGAAAGTGCCGGCCCTCATCACACTGCTGGCAACCGTCTTTCTCTGTTCCGCCGCGGGGGCGGAGGAACCCGTCAAAGTCGGTTTTGTCGACATGCAGAAGGCCCTGAACTCCTCTTCCTCGGGAAGGGCCGCGGTTGAGAGGCTCAAGGGTCTCATGGAGGCGAAAACAGGGGAGCTCCAGAATGAGAAGGCCGCCATCGACAAGATGAAGGACGACCTCGACAAGCAGGGCCTCCTCATGAACGAAACGGCCCGCAGGGAGCGGGAAGACGAATTGCGCCGCCTGGAGCGCGACCTGAGCCGCAAGTTCAACGACAGCAAAGAGGAGATCGGCAAGGAGCAGGAGCGGCTCATGGAGGGGATACGCAAGGATCTCTTCAAGATCACCGAGGAGGTCGGCCGCGAGAAGGGCTTCACCCTCGTTCTGGAGCGGCAGTACAGCGGCATCATATACGCTACGGACTCCATTGACCTGACGGACGAAATCATCAAGCGTTATGACTCATGGAAGAGCCGGTAACATCCGTTTCACGCTCGCGGACCTGGCTGACAGGCTGAACGGAAAGGCCGAGGGCGACGCAGGGAAGACCATCTCCGGAGCGGCCGGCATCGCCGAGGCGGGACCCGGGGACATCACGTTCATCTCCGCTTCGAAATACCTCGCGGAAGTCTCCTCGTCGAAAGCCGGGGCGGTCATCGCGGCGGAAAAGATGGATCTTCCCGGCAGGGACGTCATTCGCGTCTCCAACCCTCACCTCGCCTTCGCCCGCGCCCTGGAGCTCTTCAACCCTCCCCGGCCGGCCGTGCCTGGAGTCCACCCTTCGGCGATCATCGAAGAAGGGGCCGCGGTGGACCCGACCGCCAGCGTCGAAGCCCTCTGCCACATCGGCAGGAACGCCTCGGTCGGTCCCCGCTCGATCCTGCGGAGCCACTGCATCGTTGGCGAAGGCTCCACCATCGGCTCGGATGTCCTCCTTCACGCCCGGGTTACCATCGGCGAGTCGGTGAGCATCGCCGACCGGGTCATTGTCCACAGCGGGGCCGTAATCGGCAGCGACGGCTTCGGCTATGTCCGCGACGGCAGGAAGCACCGCAAGATACCCCAGGTGGGAGGGGTGGTCATTGAAGAGGACGCTGAAATCGGAGCGAACGTCACCATAGACCGGGCCACCATGGGAACGACGCGCATCGGAGCAGGGACGAAGATAGACAATCTGGTGCAGATCGCCCACAACGTGGAGGTGGGCTCGAACAGCATCATCGTCTCCCAGGTAGGCATCTCGGGAAGCACCCGCATCGGCAGCGGTGTCGTCCTGGGAGGCCAGGTGGGCATAGTGGACCACGTCACTGTCGGAGACGGGGCCGCCATAGGCGCCCAGTCGGGGGTGATGAGCGATGTCCCCGCGGGCGAAACGAGATCGGGAATCGGTCCCCTGCCACACCGTCGGTGGCTCAAGGCGCAGGCCGCCTTCGACAAGCTCCCCGATTTCCGCAAGCGCCTCAGGGAGCTGGAAAAGAAGATCGCCGCACTGGAAAACCATCTGCCCGCGGGCGACGGGCCATCTTCGGGGAAGGAATCGTCCTGAGCCGGGGGTGAAGCATTTTCGAGGAGGAAAACGATGACTATGGACATCCGCGACATCATGGACGCCCTGCCCCACCGCTACCCGTTCCTGCTCCTGGACCGGGTGGAGACCGTGGAGAAGGGAAAGCGGCTCGTCGCGCTCAAGAACGTGACCGTCAACGAGGAGTTCTTCAACGGCCACTTCCCGGGCTTTCCCGTCATGCCCGGGGTCCTGATCGTCGAGGCCCTTGCCCAGGCAGGCGGGATCCTGGCGCTGCAGGACCTGGACGGCAGGCTCGGGAACAGGAAGATCTTCTTCATGAGCATAGACAAGGCGCGCTTCCGCAAGCCCGTCGTTCCCGGAGACCAGCTGCGGCTGGAAATCGCCATCGAGCGCCGCCGCCGTTCCATCTGGAAAATGGACGGCAAGGCCTACGTGGGAGAAACCCTCGTCGCCGAGGCCCAGCTCAAGGCCATGATCACCGACTGACAGGGCTCACCGCGCGATCGACTTTCGCCCTGGACTTAAACGGGAGAGACGCTTTGACCATACACAGCACCGCTATCGTAGACCCCGGCGCCACCGTGGCCGCCGACGCCGAGATCGGCCCCTATGTCGTCATCGGCGACGGAGTCAGCATCGGCTCCGGAACCCGCGTGCAGCACCACTCTTCAATACTGGGACCGGCAGTCATCGGAAGGGACAACCAGGTTTATCCTTTCTCCTCCCTCGGCACGGCGCCCCAGGACATCGGCTACCGGAACGAGCCGACACGGCTGGAGATCGGTGACCGGAATGTTTTCCGGGAATTCGTGACAGTCAACCGGGGGACCATCAAGGGCGAGGGGCTGACCCGCATCGGCAACGACTGCTACTTCATGTCCTACTCACACGTTGCCCACGACTGTGATCTGGGCAACAGCATCATCATGGCCAACAGCGCCGCCCTCGGAGGGCACATCAGCATCGGCGACAACGCCATCCTCGGAGGACTCGTGGCGGTGCACCAGTTCGCCCGCATTGGAAGGCTCTCCATGATAGGCGGCGTATCAGGGGTGGCCAAGGATGTTCCCCCCTTTATGATAGCCTCCGGTGAAAGGGCGAGACTCTACAGCCTCAATCTGGTGGGCTTGAAAAGAAACGGCTTCAGCCCTGAGCAGATCGGGAAACTGAAGAAAACCTACCGCCTGCTTTTTCGCTCCGGCCTCATCCTCAAGGACGCGGTGGACAGGGTTGCGGAGGAGTTTGCGGGAGCCGCGGAAGTCGAGGAGCTCCTCGAATTCATCCGCGCCTCGAGTCGCGGGATATGCCGTCCGTAGCCGCGGGCCGGCCGCCTGAGTGAGTGAGCATCGGCCGAAGACGGCCTGGAGATGAGATGCGAAAATGGGAAGTTATTCTTGCGTGAGCCCTAAGCGCATCGGTCTCATAGCCGGCCAGGGAGAACTGGTCGTCATCGCCGCCCGCCATCTCAGGGAGAGAGGCTCGCAGGTGATGGCCGTCGGCTTCGACCGCGCCACCGCCGAGACCATCGCCGGCGAGGTGGACATCTTCCAGAGGCTGCGCCTCGGAAGTCTGAACAAACTCATAGATTTCTTCCGCAGCCACGGCATCGACACCGTTCTCATGCTCGGCAAGATACACAAAGTCCGCATGTTCCGTGACTTCCGTCCCGACACCCGCGCCCTGAAGCTCTGGAGGAAGCTTCTCGACCGGCGGGACGACTCCATTCTCCTGGCCCTTGTGGACGAACTGGCCGCCGAGGGCATCACCGTGGAGAGAATAGACCGTCATCTCCGCCACCTCATGGCCCCGGCGGGCAAGCTCTCCCGCCGCGGTCCGGACCGCCGCGAAAGAGAGGATGCCGCCCTGGGCTGGAAGATCGCCAAGGGAATCGGCCGCCTCGATCTCGGTCAGACGGCGGTGGTCAAGAACCGCGCCCCCGTGGCCGCCGAGGCCATGGAGGGGACGGACAGGACGATTCTCAGGGCCGGCGAACTCGCCGGACCCGGCGCGGTGGTGGTGAAGGTCGCCAAGCCCCGGCAGGATTACCGCTTCGACGTTCCCGTCGTCGGCCTGGATACAATCCGCGCCATGGCGGCCGCGGGGGCATCGGCCCTCGCCGTGGAGGCCGACAGGACACTGTTCGTTCAGCGCGAAGAGGCGCTTCCCCTCATACGGCGGCACAGGATCGCCTTCTGGGGCTGCCGCGCTTCGGACTTCAGTGACTCGCCTGCGAAAGCCGGGCGCTGAGAGGGCGCATGCCTCAGCCGACAGCGGAACTGTTCGTCTCGGCCGGTGAGATCTCCGGCGATCTCCACGGAGCACGCCTGCTCCAGGCGCTGCGCCGGCGCCACCCCGGCCTGCGGGCCTTCGGCATCGGCGGTCCCCGTCTCGAAGCGGCCGGCCTCGAGAAGACCGCCGACATCGAGGAGCTCTCCCTGGTGGGCATAATCGAGGTCCTTCCCCGACTGCGTTCCCTGCTGCGTCTCTACTCCGAGACCCGGAAGCTTCTCGCCCGGCGCCGGCCCGCGGCGGTGCTTCTCATCGACTCGCCCGATTTCAATCTGCGCCTTGCCCGCCATGCCCGTTCCCTGGGGTTGAAGGTCATCTACTACATCGGGCCCACCGTGTGGGCCTGGCGCAAAGGGCGGCTCAACGCTATCCGCGACACGGTGGACCTGATGCTCACCGTTCTTCCTTTCGAGGATGAACTCTACCACCGGCACGGTGTCCGCTCGCTGTACGTGGGCCATCCTCTGGTCGAGATGGTCACCGCTTCCGCGGAGACCTTCAGCGCCGCCGACTTTCTCTCCGAACTCGGGGTTCCCGACGGATCGACTGTCGTGTCTCTGCTTCCCGGAAGCCGCCGGAACGAGATCAAGCGCCTTCTCCCGGTCATCGTGAAAGCGGCACAGATCCTTTCTCGCACCCTTCCCTCCCTGCACTTTCTCGTCCCCGCCGCCTCACGGGAAATCTTCGACAACATCCAGGATCCGGTGAAAGAGTCCCTCCCCAACAGTTCCGTCACTCTGGGCCGAGCCGGCGACTGCCTCGCCTCCTCCCGGGCCGCGGTCGTCACCTCCGGCACGGCCACACTCGAGGCCGCCCTGCGCGGGACCCCGTTCGTCACCGTTTACCGCCTCTCGCCTCTTTCCTATCTTGTCGGGAAGCTTCTGGTGAAAACCCGCTACATTTCCCTCCCGAACATTCTCTGCGGCCGGGAGGTGGTTCGCGAACTGATTCAGAGCCGATGCCGGCCGGATACCGTGGCCGGGGCCGCGGGGGAGATCCTCCGTGACCGCAGGACGGCAGTCCGGATGATCCGCAGCTTCGACAGCATGAAGAAACAGCTTGGCCCCGGCAGCGCTGCCGAGAAGGCGGCCGCCGCCGTGGCGGAGGAAGCCGGTCTCGACGCTTTCCCCGGCGCCGGCGGCCCACACTCTCCAGGAGAAGACCAGTGAAGAAGAGAACGCTGATGGAAAAGACACGGCGGGGAACAGTCCCCGCCCCCCTGCGCAAGGTCGCCCGCGCCGAAGGCGTCAGGGTGGAAGACCTCTGTGACGACGTGATGAACGGGCGGGTCGTCATCACCTCTCCCGGGGGCGCAAAGGGCGCCCTCCCCCTGGGGATAGGCAGGAATCTGCGCGTCAAGGTCAACGCCAATCTCGGAACTTCCCAGGCGAGACCTTCGCTGAAAGCGGAGCTGAAAAAGCTCGCGGTCGCGGTCGCGGCCGGAGCCGACGCCGTCATGGATCTCTCCACCGCGGGCGATCTCGACGCCGTTCGCCGCGCCATGCTCTCCGCCAGCCCCGCATCCGTCGGGACGGTGCCGATCTACCAGGCCGCCGTTGAAGTTCTTGAGCGTCACCCCGGCAGGATCGACCGCATGGAACCCGACGCCGTCTTCGAGGCCATAGAGAAACACGCCGCGGACGGAGTGGGGTTCGTCACCGTCCACTGCGGCCTCACTCTGGAGAGCCTGGGGAGGGTCCGCGATCAGGGAAGGGTCCTCGGAGTGGTCAGCCGCGGCGGCGCCTTCCTGGCGGAATGGATGGTCCGCCGAGGTGAGGAGAATCCGCTCTTCTCCCGGTTCGACCGCCTCCTGGAGATCGCGGCCCGGCACGACATCGTCCTCAGCCTGGGTGACGCCCTCCGCCCGGGGAGCCTCCCGGACGCCACCGATCGCGGACAGATCCAGGAGCTCATCATCCTGGGTGAGCTCACCCTCAGGGCCCGCGAGGCGGGCGTGCAGGTCATGATCGAGGGGCCGGGGCACATGCCGCTCGACCAGATACAGCCCAACGTTCTTCTCGAGAAGAAGCTCTGCCACGGAGCCCCCTTCTACGTTCTTGGCCCCCTCGTCACCGACAGCGCCCCGGGGTACGACCACATCACGTCCGCCATCGGCGGCGCCGTGGCGGCCTGGTCCGGCGCGGATTTTCTCTGCTACGTCACCCCTTCGGAGCACCTCGGTCTGCCCGAGGCGGAAGACGTTCACCTCGGGGTCGTGAGCTCCAGGATAGCCGCTCATGCCGGCGATCTCGCCCGGGGGTCGAAGAAGGCCTGGGAGAGAGACCTGCAGATGGCCCGGTGCCGCAAGGCCCTGGACTGGCAAGGCCAGGAAAAGGCCGCCCTCGATCCGGGCTCGATTCAGCGGCTGCGCAGCCGCGGCGACCTTCCCGAAGGCGACGTCTGCACGATGTGCGGCGCCTACTGCTCCATCAAGGGAATGCAGGACATTCTCGGCGGCGCCCCCACCCCTCAGCGGGGAGCTTCGAGGGGGTCCGACCGGAAATCGTAGACCACTTCTCCGGGCCTGGCGTAACCGAGTCTCTCCCGGGCCGCCTTTTCGTAAGGGAACGGGTCGGATTGCATGGCGCGGACCTTCCCGCGCAGGTCAGCCGTCTCAGCGTCAAGCCGCGCAATTCTCTCCTGCAGGTCGCTGCGCTCCTGATTCAGATGCCGGACCCGGAGCATTCCCTGCTCGCCGAAGACGGCAGTCAGCAGCACCAGGACCGTAAAACACGCCAGAACGACGAGGGCCACCCGGCTCCTGTTCTGCCTCCACGACCGGCGCAGGTCAAGGTCCCGGCGGCGCAAAAAGGTTTTCTTCCGTCCCCTGGAGTCGGTCCGGGACGCTGCCGCGGCAGTTCTTTTCCGGGCGGGTCTTCTCACGGGTCCATAGTACGCCAGCCTCCCGGTCCATTTCAACTCCTTTCCGCCCGCCCTCCCGGTGTTTGACAAAAACTCTCAGAAGAACTCCTTGGTCTTCGGCGCTTCCTTTTCCGCCGGCACGGCGGGCTCCGGCGGCTTCACGGGCTCAACCGGCGGGGCGGGCCCGGGCGGCACTTTCCGCGGTGACCGGATGGGCCAGCTGCAGCGCATGCAGCGGGCCGCCTCGCTTTCCGCCACGGCGAAATCGTAGACCTCGCACACCTCACAGAAGCTCTCACAGCGAACTTCCGGGTCCACCCGGGCGGGGTGGCGGCGGCGGGCCTTTTCCGGCCGGTCGACGTAGTTTGGAAACCGGACCCGTTTCATCCTGT
The DNA here is from genome assembly GCA_030609125.1 of Candidatus Rokuibacteriota bacterium. Classification (GTDB taxonomy): domain Bacteria; phylum JAUVQV01; class JAUVQV01; order JAUVQV01; family JAUVQV01; genus JAUWCW01. Next base: position 11,199 of record JAUWCW010000007.1, on the reverse strand, counting down.
TCCACACGGGGCGCCGGAAGAGCGAAGACTTGTGCAGTGCCCGGTAAATCTCCAGCGAGGCCTCGTACCCGGCGGCGATGGCCTCGATCACCGACGCCGGTCCGGCGAAGTAGTCGCCGCCGATAACGACGGGAAGCCCTCTCGCGTCATCCGTTCGAAGACGCCCCGCCCGGGCGCCGCGCCGCAGGGGCTTGAGCTTCGGCGGCGATGAGAGAGCGCTGTAATCGGGGCCCGTCCCGACAGCGGTGATGACCCAGTCGACGTCGAGAACGAAGTCCGTCCCCTCCCGGAGGACGGGATGGATTCTCCCATTCTCATCCAGGTCGATCCTTTCCACCTTCCGGCAGAGGGCGCTCGAGACCCTGCCGTTCTTCTTCTCGAAGGATATGGTGGCTCCGGCCGGTATCAACTCGACGCCCTCCTCCACGGCCTCCTCGCACTCCCAGTGGTGAGCGGGCATGGTTTCGCGGGTTTCGAGAAAGATCTTTCTCACCGTCTTTCCCCCGAGGCGGACCGCCGTTTTGGCCACGTCCACCGCCACGTTGCCGCCGCCTATGACGAGTACGTTTCCGAAGAGCCTCTCCCCTTCACCGGCTTTGGCAGCCCGCAGAAATTCCAGTCCGTCGAGAAAGCCCTCCTCCCTCGTTCCGCAGTGGGGGAGCCTCACGGACCGCTGGGCCCCAAGCGCGAGGTACACGGCGGCGAACCCCTCTTTTCTGAGGTCCTCCAGGCTGAAGGCCTCGCCCAGGCGCATTTCCGTCCTCACCTCCACACCGAGATCGACGATACGCCGTATCTCCTCCCGATAAACGCGTCCGGGGAGGCGGTAATCGGGAATCACCGCCTGGGGCATCCCCCCCAGCTCTCTGCCCGCCTCGAAGATGCTCACCCTGAACCCCAGCAGTCTCAGGTACAGAGCGGCGCTTAGCCCCGAAGGACCGCCGCCGACAATGGCGACCTTTTCCCCGTATCGATCACCCTCGCCCTTTTCGGCACGAAAGAAGCCATCCGGGCCGCCCAAGGCGTTGTCCGCAAGGTACCGCTTGAGAGCACAAATGGCGATGGGTTCCCCCTCCTCCCCGCGCCGGCAGTTCTGCTCGCACGGGTGATGGCAGACCCTCCCCACCGTTCCCGGAAAGGGGCAGAGGATCTCCACGAGCTCCAGCGCCTCCCTGAACTTGCCTTCCCTCGTGAGACCCACGTAGCGCAGGCACGAAAGACCCGCCGGACACGCCTTCTGGCAGGGAGGGCTCTTCTCCCCGGGCCCGCGGGCCGCGTCGACCGCCACGGCAAGATAGATCAGCGCCATGGTGCCGAGGCTGATCCAGCGGCCCGACGTCATTGCCCCCTCGATGAAAACAAAAGACCCCACCGAGAGGCCCAGGAGGGTCAGGAAAAAAATCCCCGTTCCGGGGCTGGACCGGTAGAGGTGCCCCAGACCAGGCAGAAGCAGGGAGAGGGCCGCGGCGGTCTTTCGACGCCTTCGCTCCTCGGCGGCCCTTACCAGGCGCTCCCGCAGGGTGAGCCGTCCCACACAGGAGAGGCAGCGCCAGGAGCGGCGCTTGTTCTTCACCGTGCAGAAATGGCACTCGGCGTAACCGGGAAGATGCCCGTTCCCGCCGGTGCCGACCCGAACCTTCTCCTCTTGCGATGCCGCCATGTTCCCCCTTCCGGTGGGGTGAAATGATACGATGTTACGATGTTGCCGGTCAAATCCCCCTCAATCCCCCTTTGCAAAAGTGGGAAGTCCGGAACCTCATGATTAATCCCGGCGTCATCGACGTTCACACGCACGCCTTTCCCGATTCCCTCGCCCCCCGCGCCGTCGCTCACCTGGAGGAGCAAGGCGAGGCCTGCGCCCACCTGGACGGTACCGTCTCCGACCTGGTCTCATCCATGGACAGGGCGGGGATTGCCGCCTCGGTGGTCTGTTCCGTCGCTACCGAAGCCCACCAGGTGGCTCCCATCCTCGCCTGGTCCCGGCAGATAGCCGGGGACCGTCTGATCCCCTTCCCCTCCGTCTTCCCCCGGGCGGCCTCGGCCCTGACTGACATGGAGATGGTGGCGGCGGCAGGATTTCGCGGGATAAAGCTTCACCCCGAGTATCAGGACTTCACCATTGACGACCCCGCGCTCTCGGATCTCTACAGCGCCGCGGACGCAGCGGGGCTGATCGTTCTCTTTCACGCCGGCTACGACATCGGCTTTCCGGACTCGGACCGCAGTTCGCCGGCAAGGATAGCGCAAGTGAACAGGGCCTTCCCGTCCCTGCGGATCATCGCTTCCCACCTGGGGGGGTTCCGTCAGTGGGAAGAAGTGCTCCGGACCCTCGCGGGAACCGATGTCTACCTTGACACCAGCTACGTCTTCGGCCGCATCCCCCCAAGGCTCCTGGGGCTCATCCTCGAAGCGCACCGTCCCGACAGGCTCCTTTTCGGATCCGACTCCCCCTGGGCGGACCAATCCGAGTCGATCCGTGAAGTCCAAAAACTTGGCCTGGAACCCGGGAGGGAGCGGGCGCTGCTCTCGACGAACGCCGCCGCGCTCCTGGGCTTATACACCCCCCCCCAGATGTTGTAGAAATGAGCCGAGACAAGGCGGGTGCAGGCGCAACGTCTGAGGCGTACTACTGTACGCCGCAGGACGGGGCGACAAGCCCAACGCAGTCGCAGGCCATTTATGCAATATCTGGGGCTACCTTCTTACCCCGGCGGTAAGCTTCTTGATAACCCTGCTGGGAACGGCGCCGCCGAAGCCCATCCCCATCCCCGGCGGCCCGAAGAGCCTGGTCACCACGCCCACCACCTCCCCGCTCTCGGGAAGGTAGAGCGCCGACCCCGACAATCCCCTGTTCACCAGCCCGCTGAGGTGATAGAGATAGCTCTCTCCGTGGGGCACACGGCTGCTGACGATACCGCGGTAGGTCGAAAGAATCTTGATAAACGCTTCGCCCGTTCCGAATCCGTAGCCCGTGTACGCCACTTCGGTACCCACCGGGAGAAGATCCTCCACGGAAGAGAGGCGCAGGCCCGGGAAGTCCACCTCCTCCGGCCACGACACCCGGAGGACCGCCACGTCCCACTCGGGAGAACCCGACAGCAGGAGGGCGTCGGAAGTCAGAAACGTGTTGGGTATGGCAACACGGATCCGCCGCGCGCCCTCGACGACGTGGTAGGCCGTCACCACCACCTCGGGAGACTCGAGGAAAAAACCCGAGCCGAAATGCACCACCTCGCGCCCCCTGGCTTCGATCATGACCGTACCGGCCATCACCTTTTCCACCACGGCCGGGAAGCCCCCTTCCACTTCGCCGGCGACAGCGGAGGGGACAAGCGCGAGCGCGACGAGCGCACTAAGAGTGACGATGCCTGCTCTCACGGAACGAATTGCCTCCGCGCAGGCCCTGTCCGGAAGGGGCCGCAAGGGACGGCTCAGGCCGCGGAAGCCGTAGTCCGGCGAAGGGTGCGGTTGATCCGCTTGTAGCGGCGGCGGATTCTCTTGAGCTGAACGCTGTCCTTCGCCTCAAGTGCCTCGCGGCGGCGGCTCTTGAGCTTATTCAGCATCTCTTTCAGCGCACCCCTGTCGGGAGTCTTCTTCTTTTTCCTGGACCCCGAAGAGACCGCCTTGGCGGGTCCCTCCGGAACCTCTTCGCCGAGCTTTTTCTTTTCCGCCTTGATGGCCTCGAAAAGCTCTTCTTTCTTCATCCCGTGAGCACCGACGATCTCCGGGTACTTTTCGGCCTCTTCGAGCAGTTTGGTCTTCGTCAGTTTGACGAGCTCTTTCTTCTCTTCCTTCGACATGCTTTTTCCTCCTCACGTCCCGCAACGGGACGGCATTTGTTGAGCAAAGATTCACCGGGGCATCTTTTTTGAGTGTAGCAGGGAGAGGCGGAAAAAGACAGCGAGGACTCTCTATTGTCATCCGGGACACGTCAGATACCTCGGCTCCACTCGGGATGACAGCCCCCGGGAAAGTGCCGGTGAAATAGAAATCTTTGACGGCCCCGTTGCCTGGAAACGGAAAAGGGGAAGAGATTTATCGGTGACAGCTCTTATGCAAATGAGATGCGTCTGCCCTGGAAAATCATCGTCTCGGATTGACGTTACTACACCGGAGTGATATTTTTCCCTTATGTTCATGAACAACACCGGAGAACTGGCCATCCTTTTCCGGCAGTACCGATACGTCACGGCAGCCTACCTTTTCGGCTCCGCCTCATCGGGCCGGGCCGGGCCGATGAGCGACCTTGATATCGCGATCCTCCTCTCGGACGATGCTCCCCGGGGGAAAGAGTTGATTCACGATGAAGACTACCTCGCCTACCAGTTGGAAAAGCTCCTCGGGGCCGGGGAGGTGGACCTGATTGACCTCAACCGGCAATCGCTTACTTTCCGTCATACTGTTCTGCGCACCGGCAGTCTCATCTACGACGCCGACCCGCCGGCCAGGGTCCGTTTCGAGGCACAGGTGATTTCCGCCTTTTGCGATTTCGAGCCGACATTGAGATTTATTGAAGAGAACTCCCGGCGCGGCCGTCTTAAAAGGGGTGCGCGACTTTGAAGCAGCGTGATATCCAGACCAAGATCGATGTCGTTCTCGACAACCTTGAAAAACTGAAGCTTCTACAGGAGAAGCCCCTCGCCGAGTTCAAGGCGGATTTCAGGAACATCGACTCGGCCCTTCACCGTCTTCAAACCTCGATCCAGGCCCTCCTCGACATAGGAAGCTACCTCATCGCTTCACTGGGGCTCAAAACCCCCGGCACCCACGCCCAGATTATCGAGATCCTCGCCGAGGCGGGACATCTGCCGCAGGAAAAGCTGAAAACTTACATCACGATGAGCCAGTTCCGCAACCGGATCGTGCACCTTTACAATCATATTGAGGTAGACGCCCTCCACGAAATTCTGACCTCCGAACTCTCCGATATCCGCGATCTTTACACTCACCTGCTGAAAGTTCTCGACAGCCCCTCCAGGTAGTTTTGCACTCTGCCGTGTCAGGCCTTGACTTTCTCTGCGATGTCACTCAAGCCGTTCGACGAGCTTCCGCAGCGCTCCTGCGGCCTTCTTCCCCCGCCTGCTCAAGGCCGAGCCGCAGCAGAGGGAGCGCTACGAGCTCAGCGGCCGCGGCACACGCCGGGAAGCATCTTCCGGTGATTAGCGACGAGGGATCTGGGTTACGTCAGATCCCTCGATCCACTCGGGATGACAGGCGGGCGGGTCAGTTCTCGTCTCCACCGGTGAAGAAATCGCCGATGACCCTGATGGTGAAGACCAGGACCGCCGCCCAGAGCAGGCTGTTCGCTGTCAGAAGACCCCACTCAACGGCGCTGTAGGTCCTCCACGGCAGCGGCAGGTGCTCCCACAGCCGCACGAGCGGGAAGGTCGTCACGGTGGTCGCCTTCTCCCAGAACCGGGACTCCCAGGCAGCCTGCCTGCTCAGGGGATCATCGAAGTGGGCCATGCCGGCAAGGTACGACTGCAGGAGCGCAAATATCTGGAAGGACAGGTGCAGAACAAGGAAGACACCGCCCACCACAAAGGACGGCCACCCGATGGAGAACCTTCCGGACCTGACTCCCGCTCCCGTCATCCGCCCCTAACGACCGCCGCCGCTCTCCCGCCCGGACCCGGGCCGCACAGGATCCCCTCTGAGGGACACGAAGCCGGCCTCGGAGATCCTCACACCATGAAGCTCACCGACAAGTGCGTCCGGTCCCGCAAAGTGCACGATCTTGTTGCTCCGTGTCCGTCCGGTCAGACGGCTCGCATCCTTGCGGCTGACGCCTTCCACCAGCACCTCCACGCGCCGGCCGATGAGTTCCCGGTTCTTCTCGACCGTTATCTCCCGCTGAAGCTCCTGAACCTCCATCAGCCTTCGCGCCTTCTCCGCCTCCGGAACGTCGTCGTCCATATTCCAGGCTTTCGTCCCCTCCCGGGGGGAATAGCGGAAGGAGAAGATCCCGTCGAAACGCAGATCCTCCAGCGCCCGGAGGGTCCGGTCGTATTCCCGGGCCGTCTCCCCGGGAAACCCGACGATGATGTCGGTCGTCACGGCGACGCCGGGAACGGTTTCCCGGATCTTCTCATAGGTCCTCCGGTAGTCATCGTACGTGTAGCGGCGGTTCATCAGCCTGAGCACCTCGTCCCCTCCGGCCTGCAGGGGAAGGTGGACCGCCTCGCAGACCGAGGGAAGGTCCCGTATGGTCTCGATGAGTCCGACGCTGAAGTCCTTCGGGTGGGAGGTCGTGAAGCGTATTCTTGCAATGCCGGAGTCCGCATCCAGCGCCCGCAGCAGATCGGGGAAGCAGGTCCGCGGCTCCAGTCCCGCGCCGTACGAATTGACGTTCTGTCCCAGCAGGGTGATCTCCCGGTACCCCTCCCGCGCCAGCGCCTTCGCCTCGCCGACAATCCCGTCGGGCCCGCGGCTCCATTCCCTCCCGCGGACAAAGGGGACCACGCAGTAAGCGCAGTAGTTGTCGCAGCCGAACGTGATGTTGATCCAGGCCTTGAGGCGCCCCTCCCTGAGAGGCGACGCGGAGTGATTGCCGGCCCACTCCTCCTGAACGTCAACCGCCGGGCGCCCTGTCTCCCTGACCGCCCTCAGCAGAGAGGGAAGCTGTGCCATCCGTCCCGTCCCGATGACGACGTCGAGGCCGGCGTCCTTCTCCAGGAGGGCCTCTCCCCATCGCTGGGCCAGACATCCCGCCATAACCAGGAGAAGCCCCGGGCGCCTCTTTTTCAGCCTTTTGAGCCGGCCGGCGAGGCTGAAGACCTTCTGCTCCGCCTTGGCCCTGATGCTGCAGGTGTTGATGAGTATCACGTCCGCCTCTTCGGGCACGGGGGCAAGGCGGTACCCCTCGGACTGCAGGATGCCCGCCATCTTCTCCGAATCGGCCTCGTTCATCTGGCAGCCGAAGGTGATGATATGGGCCGCGGCACGCTCCGGGGGATGCGGAGCGGCAGCCGGCCCGTCAATCTGTCGCGTCAAGGTCTTGCTCATGGCAGGCCGTATCATATCCCAGGCGCCGCGGCACCGGCAAGGTGCGCAGAACGGCAGCGCCTTGACTCGCCCCGGGCCGGCTGATAAGGTTGCGCCAATCAGACCCTGACGCAATGCAGCTCACTCACTGGAACATTCTTCAGCCGCCGCAGAGTGTCGTTCGCGAGCTTTCCGCTCGTCTCGACATCACCGTCACTCTCGCCGCCATTCTTGCCAACCGGGGCATTCGCACCGCCCGGGAGGGCGACCGCTTTCTTAACCCCTCCCTCGAGCACCTGCACGACCCTTTCCGGATGCTCGGCATGGAAAAGGCCGTCTCCCTTCTTGCCGAAACCCTTCACAGACAAGAGAAGATCCTCGTCTTCGGCGACTACGACGTCGACGGCGTCACCGGGACGGCCCTGCTCACGGGGTACCTGCGCCGCTTCACCGACCAGGTCTCCTACTACATCCCGCACCGTGTCGAAGAGGGCTACGGCCTGCAGTCGGAGCGGCTTCGGCGCTTCGCCGCCGACGGGGGAAAGCTCGTCCTCTCCGTGGACTGCGGCATCTCCCATATCTCCGAGGTGCAGGAGGGACGGTCGCTGGGATTGACCTTCGTCATAACGGACCACCACGAGCCCCCCCCGGCGCTCCCCCCCGCGGACGCCATACTGAATCCCCGCCAGCCCGGATGTTCCTATCCGTTCAAGCACCTGGCCGGAGTCGGCATCGCCTTCAAGCTCATTCAGGGCCTGGACCGTCACCTTCGCGGCGCCGGCCCGGCGCCGGAAGCCGCCGGTGCGTTCTCAGCCTTCGACTTCCTCGATCTCGTCGCCCTCGGCACCGTGGCCGATATCGTGCCTCTGCGGGACGAGAACCGGATCCTGGTAAGCCACGGGATGAAAAGCCTGAACCGGCCCTCCCGCACGGGCGTGCGGGCCCTCAAGAAGGCGGCGGGCCTGGCCTCCCGCACCCTGAAGACCAGCCACATCTCTTTTGCCCTCGGCCCCAGAATCAACGCCGCGGGCAGGCTCGGCCGGGCCGACGGCGCCGTGCAGCTCCTCCTCGAGGAGGACCCTTCCGCCGCCGCCGCCCTCTCCGAAAATCTGAATCTGGAAAACCGGCGGCGGCAGCAGATCGAAGCCCTCATCCTGCAGGAGGCGTCGGCCATGATCGACTCCGACCCCTCCCTTCTGGAGGACAGCTTCCTCGTTCTCTCCTCGCCCCGATGGCACTCGGGGGTCGTGGGGATCGTCGCCTCCAAGCTCGCCGAGCGCCACGACCGGCCGACCGTTCTCATTTCCACCAAAGATGACCCCGGCAAAGGCTCGGCACGGAGCGTGCCCGGCTTTGATCTTTACTCCAGCCTGCAGCGCTGCAGTCACCTCCTCGAATCCTTCGGAGGGCACTCCTACGCCGCCGGCCTCTCCATCCGCGAGGAGAGGATCGGTTCCCTGCGCACTGCGATCAATCTCGTCGTCAGACCCGGGGGGCGGGCCCGCGGTGAGCGGCCCGTTCTGGACGTTGACGCCAGGGTGGCCTTCGACCAGCTGCGGTCCCCGTTCCTGAAAGAGCTGCGCCTGCTCATGCCTTTCGGCAACACCAACCCTCCCCCCACCTTCATCACCGAGGGAGTCTATATCGGCAAGTCGCCCCGCGTCGTCGGCAACAATCACCTTCGGCTCAGCCTCTCCCAGAAGCCGTTCGTCCTGCAGGCAATCGGCTTCAATATGGGAGACCTCGCGGCCGATTTCTGCCGCGATCTCTCCTTCAATGTCGCCTATTCCCTGGACCTCGACCCCTCTCCACGCGCCGACAGGCACCAGCTCCGCCTCCGCGACGTCCAGTTTCCCTACTCTTTCGAGCCGGCCTGTGAAGCGTTCTAAGCGTATCCGGATTCTCCCGGAGGAGACGGTCAACAAGGTTGCCGCCGGCGAGGTCGTGGAGCGCCCCGCGGCGGCCCTGAAGGAGCTCATCGAGAACAGCCTCGACGCCGGAGCCGGGCAGATCGATGTCGCCCTCGAGAATGCCGGCCGCACTCTTATCCGCGTGCGGGACGACGGTGAGGGTATGACCCACGACGAAGTCCTGCTCGCCATCGAGCGTCACTCGACCAGCAAGATCAGCCGGGTCGAAGACCTGGCCGGCATCGCGACTTTCGGCTTCAGGGGAGAGGCCCTCCCCAGCCTGGCGGCCGTTTCCCGCCTGCAGCTCACGACCAGGACCAGGGGTGAGGATGAAGGCACGAGAGTCGTCATCGACTGCGGCAGGGTGCGCAAGGTCACGCCCTGGGGGGCCCCGGCGGGAACCGAGGTGGAGGTGCGCTCGCTTTTTCGCAACGTCCCCGCCCGGCTGAAGTTCCTCAAGAGCCGCGCCACCGAGCTCTCGCACTGCGTTTCCACCGCCACCCGGCTGGCCCTCGCCAACCCCTCGACGGGCCTGCACCTCGCCCACGGCGGAAGGACTCTCGTGCGGCTGGCGCCGGCCGCCGACTTCACCGCCCGTCTCACGGAGCATCTCGGGCCGGAGTTCTTCGCCCACCTCCTGCCTTTCACCGCGGAGGCCCCGCCGCTGAGCCTGAGGGGCTTTATCGCCCGCCCCGGGACCGGCAGGGCCGGATCGGAGTATCAGCAGATCTTCGTCAACCGCCGTCCCGTCAGGGACGCCCTTCTCGCCCGGGCCGTACGGGAGGCGGGAGGGGAGTATTTTCTCAAGGAGAAAGCTCCCCTCTCCTACTTCATCTGGATAGACCTGCCCCCCGCCGACGTGGACGTCAACGTTCACCCCACCAAGAGAGAGGTCCGCTTCCGCGATCCGGCCGGCCTGCGCAGCCTCCTGCGCCCGGCCCTGCAGCAGACCCTCCGGGAGGACCGGCTGCGCGCCTTCCGCATACCATCACACGGCGCCGGCGACCCCGCCGCGCGGGAGGCGCCGGCCCCCTACGACGCCGGGGCTTCCGTCGCCGAACAGCTCCCTCTGCGGCACTCCATGGCGGCCGGGGAGGAGGCGGACTATGAGCCCATCTCCTCCTCGGGGCAGCTCTTTGCGACCTACCTCGTCTCCCTGCGCCCTGACGGACTGGTGCTGGTCGACCAGCACGCCGCCCACGAGCGGGTTCTCTTCGAGCGGACCCTCGCGCGCCTCGACAGCGGAAGCATACAGAAGCTCCTGCACCCGCTGCACCTGGACCTGGGCGCCGCGGAGGTGGAAATCCTCGAGGAGCTTCTGCCGGAACTGGAGAAGTCGGGAGTGGAAATCCAGCGGTTCGGGGCCCGCAGCTTCCGGCTCACCGGGATGCCGCTGGAGCTCTCGGAAGAGGGAGCCGCCGCTTTCGTCAGGGACCTCATAGAGCGGGTGCGCACCGGCGAGGCAACTCCGGCGGTTCCCGCTTTCCGCCGTCACCTCGCCGCCGTCATCGCCTGTCACGGATCGGTGCGGGCAAACCAGAAGCTGAGCCCCGAGGAGGCCCGCTCCCTGCTGCGCGACCTCTTTCGCACCGGTGACCCCGCCCACTGCCCCCACGGCCGACCCACCTTCATACGCCTCGAACGCGAAGAGATCGAAAAGCGCTTCAAGCGCAGCTGATGCCGGAGAGGCTCCTTTTCCTCACTCCGGGGCTTCCTCCGGCGTAGATCCGAGGAGGATCGCAAGCCAGCGGGTTTCCTGCCTGCTCTGCAGGGCTATTTTCACGATCATCGTGAGCAGCACCGACAGAAGCATGCCCACGGGGCCGAGAATCCAGCCCCAGAAGACGAGTGATACGAACACTATCAGGGTCGAAAGCCCGAGCCCCTTCCCCAGGACCTTCGGCTCCAGAATGCTCCCGACAACGGTGTTCACCGCCAGATAGCCCCCCGCCACGAGAAGGGCCGACGCGAATCCATACTGCACAAAACCGAGAATAACGACCGGGACGGCGGCGATTATGGAACCGATGTTGGGCACGTAGTTGAGCAGGAAGGCGACCAGGCCCCAGAGCACGGGATAGTCGATCTTCAGAATGCTCAGCCAGACGATCACGCAGATTCCGGTGAGGAGGCTCATGGCGGTCTTTATGAGCAGGTAGCGGTTGACGCTCTCGAGAAACTCCTTATAGGGGCCGAGAGACGCCTCCGGGTCCCCCATGGCGGCCCGGAGCTTGAGAGGAAGACCGGAGGCCTCGAGAAGGATGAAGATCACCGTGAGAAGAATCATGAAGGTATTGGTCAGTAC
>JAUWCW010000222.1 GCA_030609125.1 Candidatus Rokuibacteriota bacterium | reverse complement strand
ACGGCAGCGGGCCCTTCACCTTCGCCGTCGGCTTCGGAGGGGGCTGGTACCGCGGAGGCTGGTGGGGACCGTCCAGGTATCATGGCTACAACCGCGGGTACAACCACGGCTACCGGCACGGGGCCAACAGGGGATACCGGGCGGGCTATCGCGCGGGGAGGCGTCACGAATCGCGCGACAACCTCTATCGCAGCGCGCGCAACGAGGTGAGGACGATGTCGACTTCACAGAGGGCGGACGCCCGGTCAAGGGCCTCATCGGCAAGATCCGGCGGCCAGGCGAGGGTCTCATCTGCCAGGGCGAGCAGTCGTCCCAACAACGTCTACGCCGGCCGGAACGGTGACGTGTACCGCAAAACCGACCAGGGCTGGCAGCAGCGAAGCGGAGACAGCTGGCAGAACAGGTCCGGCGACCCCAGCCAGGCCGGACGGATGTCGCAGAGCCAGAAAGATCAGGCTTCCCAGCGCGCTCAGTCCCGGCAGCCGTCCCAGGCGCAGAGAGACCAGACCTCCCAGCGCGCCCAGGACTACAAGGCCTCCGGCGGCAGCCGGAGCAGCTCACAGGGGCCCAGCGGCAGCTACCAGGCCCGCGAGCGCTCACAGCAGCTCAACAGCAGCTACCAGGCCCGCGAGCGCGGCAGCCAGAGGTCCAGCAGTTACCAGCAGTCCCGCAGCAGCAGCAGGTCCAGCAGCCGCAGCAGGCCCAGCGGCGGCGGAGGTCGGTCGAGAGGAGGCGGAGGCAGGGGAGGCGGCCGCCGGTAAGCTGAAAATACTGTACTGAAGAGAGGAGAAACGCATGCGATTCGTGTTGAACACCAGAGACAGTTCCTTATGCCGGCTCGCGGTCGCTGCACTGGTCCTGGCTGTACTGCAGACGGCCTCCTGCGGGCGCAAGAAGGAGGAGCCGCCGGCGAGAGAGGTGGTCCGTCCCGTCAAGATGCTGATCGTGGCCGCTGCCGGCACCGGCCGGGAGATCAGCTTCCCCGGCAGGGTGCGGGCTTCCCGGAGGGTGGAGCTTTCCTTCAAGGTTTCGGGGCCGCTCATCGAGCTTTCCGCCGAGGAGGGGCAGGCGATGAGCCGGGGAGATCTCCTGGCACGCATCGACCCCCGGGACTTTGAAACCAGGGTTGTCGGTATCGAGAGCAGGATCGCCGAGGCGAGGGCCCAACTCCAGGCGATGGAAACCGGGGCCCGCCCCGAGGACCTGGCCATCCTCGGGGCCGAGGTCGAGGCCGCCGAGGCGCTCAGGCTGAACGCCGAGCAGCAGTACCAGCGCTATCGGGACCTCTACGTCAAACGCCAGGTCTCGAAGGCCGACTTCGATCGCTACAAGAGCGAGTACGACATGGCCCGGGCCCAGCTCGCCACTTCCGTCCAGAACCTTGAGAAGGGAAGGACCGGCGCCCGCAAGGAAGACGTCGAGGCCCAGAAGGCCCGCATTCGCGGCTTCGAGGCTGATCTCAAGGCCGCCCGCGACGCCTTGGGGGACACTTTTCTGAAAGCTCCCTTCGACGGGCTGGTGGCGAGACGCTACGTCGACAACTTCACCGAGGTGCGAGCCAAGGAGCCGATTGTCAGCTTCCAGGATGTCTCCCGCGTCGAGGTCCTCGTCGACGTCCCGGAGATGACCATGGCGACGATACGGAAGGGCGCAAAGATGGCCGCGACCGCCGAGTTCGCCGCCGCCCCGGGAAGGCGCTTCGACCTGAGCATGAAGGAATTTGCCACGGACGCCGATGCCAGGACCCAGACCTATCAGGTCGTCCTCGAGATGCGGCAGCCGAAGGGGATTGCGATCTTGCCGGGAATGACGGCCACGGTGGCCGGGCGGGCCGCCGCCGGTGAGGAGGCGCCCGTCATCGTTCCCGCCTCGGCGGTCTTCGCCAACGAGACGGGGGGCTCCCAGGTCTGGATCATCGATAGGGAAAGCCTGACGGTGTCCATGAGGAGGGTGGCCACCGGGGAGCTCACGGGTCGCGACGAGATAGAGATCGCATCGGGAATCGAACCCGGTGAAACCGTGGCCGTGACCGGCGTCACCCAGCTTCGCGAAGGGGACAGGGTTCGCGACCTTGCGGAGATGGAGGGCTACGGGAAGTGAACATCGCCGAGCTGAGCATCCGCAAGAGCGTCATCACCTGGGTGATGATCGTCCTGCTCGTGGCCGTCGGGGGCTCCTCCTTTTTCAAGCTCTCCTGGCTCGAGGACCCCGAGTTCACCATCAAGGACGCCGTCGTCATGACGCCCTACCCGGGGGCCTCGGCCGCCGAGGTCGAGGAGGAAGTGACCAACGTTCTCGAGAAAGCCATACAGCAGCTGGGGCAGCTCAAGTTCGTCGAATCCCGCTCCTCCCGGGGAATGTCCCAGGTCAAGGTCAAGATCCACGACAAGTTCGACAAGCACTCCCTGCCCCAGGTCTGGGACGAGCTGCGGCGGAAGGTGAACGACGCACAGACCAGCCTTCCCCCCGGCGCCGGGCCCTCGGTGGTGAACGACGATTTCGGCGACGTCTACGGAATCTACGTTGCCCTCACCGGCGAGGGATACAGCGACGCCGAACTCCACGAGTTCGCCAAGTTTCTCCAGAGGGAGCTCCTCCGGGCCGAGGACACGAAGAGGATCGAGCTCTACGGTGTCCGCAAGGAGGTCGTCTACGTGGAGATGCGCCGGGAGAAGATGGCGGAATTCGGCGTCTCCCCCGAGGACATCTACCGCTCACTGGCGGCCAAGAACCTCCCCGTGAGCGCCGGCTTCATGACCCTGGGCACGGACTACATCCCCGTCAATCCCACGGGGGAGTTCGTGTCGGAGCAGGAGTTCGGCGACCTGCTCGTGAGCAGCCGCGGGGGGGACTCGGAGAGCCTCGTCTACCTGCGGGACGTCGCCGGCATCGTCCGGGGGTACGAGGAGACGCCGAACACGATCCTCCGCTTTGACGGCAAGCCCGGTATCGGCCTCGGGATCTCCGCGGTGGCGGGCGGCAACGTCGTCACCATGGGCGAGAGCCTGGAAAAGCGGCTCGACGAGCTCAAGGACCAGGCCCCCCTCGGCATGGAGCTGCACGTCATCGCCATGCAGCCCGAGGCGGTGACGACGGCGATCAACGGTTTCCTCGTCAGCCTCGCCCAGGCCGTGGCGATCGTCGTCGTCGTCCTTCTGATCTTCATGGGGCTGCGCAGCGGGTTCATCATCGGCTTTGTCCTCCTCACCACCATCATGGGGACCTTCATCTTCATGGACATGTACAACGTCACCCTCGAGCGGATCAGCCTCGGCGCCCTGGTGATAGCTCTCGGCATGCTCGTGGACAACGCCATTGTCGTCACCGACGGCATACGGATGAAGATGGAACAGGGACAGGACGGGATCAGCGCCGCCCGGGAGGTCGTGGGACAGACGGGAGTGCCCCTCCTCGGCGCCACCTTCGTCGCCGTGGCCGCCTTCGCCGCCATCGGAACGTCCCAGGACAGCACGGGGGAGTACTGCCGGACCCTCTTCTCCGTCATCATGATTTCACTCCTCCTGAGCTGGGTGACGGCGGTGACGATCACGCCTCTCCTGTGCAACAGCTTCCTCAAGAAAAAGGAGAAGAAGGAGGGAGAAGCCGCGAAGGACCCGTACGAAGGCGCGATCTTCGCGGCCTACAAGGGATTCCTCTCGACCTGCATCCGCTTCCGCTGGGTGACCGTCGGGGTGGTCGTCGGCCTCTTCGTCGTCTCCATCGTCGGGTTCGGCTCCGTGAAGGTGATGTTCTTTCCCGACGCGACGCGCAACCAGTTCTACATCGACGTCTGGCTTCCCGAGGGAACCCACATCGAGGAGACGACGCGGGAGATGGCCCGCGCCGAGGAATACCTTCTCGACCGCGAGGAGGTCACACACGTGGCGAGTTTCATCGGCGGCGGGCAGATCCGCTTCATCCTCACCTACACGCCGGAGTCGAGCTACGCGAGCTTCGCCCAGCTGATGGTGGAGGTGGCGGACTCCCGGGACATACCGGACCTCCTGGTCAGCACTCTCGAGGATCTCGAGGAGATCTTCCCCCAGGCGGTGATCAACAACAAGGCCTTCCTCCTCGGACCCTCCGAGGGGGGGAAGATCCAGCTGAGGATCAGCGGTCCCGATCCCGCGGTGCTGCGGGAGCTCGGCATGAGGGCCGAGAAGATTTTCAGGAGCGATCCCGTCTCCAAGGGGGTCCGGAACGAGTGGCGCGACAAGATCAAGGTG
>JAUWCW010000327.1 GCA_030609125.1 Candidatus Rokuibacteriota bacterium | reverse complement strand
GGAAGCGCCGGATCAGGCGCACTCGGAGTAGCCGCAGGCGCGGCAGACGCAGCAGCCGCCTTCGTGCTCGACGGGACCGCCGCAGTCGGGGCAGGCCCCTCCGTCGCGGACGTGTTCTTCGCACTCCTCACCACCGGCCAGCAGGTGCGTCTGGATCGCCCGGGCGACGGCGTCGGCGCAGGAGCTGATCCGCTTTTCGCCGAAGCCGTTCGGTTTGTGGCAGCTGATACCGATCATCTGCTTCACCGTCTGCCGGGCCTGAACGCCGCTGCGCCAGGAGAGGGATATGAGCCGGCCCAGGGCCTCGCACTGCGAGGAGGCACAGCCGCCGGCCTTGCCCATCATGGTGAAAAGCTCGAAGAGACCTTTCTCGTCCTCGTTGATGGTTATGTAGAGGTGCCCGCAGCCGGTCTCCATCTGGTAGGTCGCTCCGGCCAGAGCGCGAGGGCGGTCCTTCTTCCTGCGCGTCTTGTGCGCCTCGGCGGGCAGCGGCTTTTCCTCTGCTTTCGCCTTCTTGTCCACCGACAGGACCTGGTTGTCCCGGGAGCCGTCGCGGTAGATGGTCACACCCTTGCACCCCGTCTTGTAGGCGAGGCGGTAGACGGTGGTGACGTCGTCCCTGGTGGCGCTGTTGCAGAAGTTCACCGTCTTCGAGACGGCGTTGTCGGTGTGCTTCTGGAAGGCGGCCTGCATGCGGATGTGGTCCTCGGGAGTAATGTCGTGGGCGGTGACGAAGAGGGCGCGCACACTCTCGGGGACCTCCACCATGTCGGCGATGGTCCCCTTCTCGGCGATCTTCTTCATCAACTCGGGTGTGTAGAAGCCCCGCTCCCTGGCAACGCGCTCGAAGATGCCGTGCACTTCCACCAGCTTGTCGTTGTCCATGACCTGCCGTACGAAAGAGACGGCTAAGAGAGGCTCGATGCCGCTCGAGGTGTTTGCGATGATGGAAATCGTCCCCGTGGGGGCGATGGTTGTGCAGGTGGCGTTGCGGATGGGGTGATGGCCGTTGTCGCCGTCGTAGATGCTCCCCGTGAAGGCGGGGAAGGCGCCGCGCTCGACGGCAAGGTCACGCGATGCCTCCCGCGCTTCCTGGGTGATGAACTTCATCACTTCTTCCGCCAGGGAGATCGCCCTCTCGCTGTTGTAGGGGAGGCCGAGCAGGATCAGCATGTCCGCCCACCCCATGACGCCGAGCCCGATCTTGCGGTTGTCCAGAGTACGCTCCGAGATGGCCGGGAGAGGGTAGTTGTTGACCTCGATGACGTTGTCGAGAAAGCGGGCCGAAAGCCTGACGGTGCTGCGCAGCTTTTCCCAGTCGACCTCTCCCGTCTCCGCGACCATCTTCGCCAGGTTGATCGAACCCAGGTTGCACGATTCGTAGGGGAGCAGAGGCTGCTCGCCGCAGGGGTTGGTGGCTTCGATCTCTCCCACGTGGGGTGTCGGGTTATCGCGGTTGAGGCGGTCGAGGAAGATGATCCCCGGTTCGCCGTTGTTCCAGGCCATGTCCACAATGTGATCGAAGACCTTGCGGGCGGGCATTGTCTTCACCGTCTCGCCGGAGCGGGGATTAATGATGTCGTAGTCGCCGTCCTCCTCCATGGCCTCCATGAAGGCCTCCGTCAGGCCGACGGAGATGTTGAAGTTGGTCAGCACGTTCTGGTCCCGCTTGGACATGATGAAGTCCATGATGTCCGGGTGGTCGACCCTCAGAATCGCCATGTTGGCGCCGCGTCGTGTTCCGCCCTGCTTGATCGTTTCCGTGGCGGCGTCGAACACCTTCATGAAAGAGAGCGGTCCGGAGGACACCCCCTTCGTCGAGAGGACCACGTCGTTGGCGGGCCGGATCTTGGAGAAGGAGAAGCCCGTGCCGCCGCCGCTCTTGTGGATCAGGGCCGTCTGCTTGATGGCCTCGAAGATGCTTTCCAGGGAGTCGCCCACGGGGAGGACGAAGCAGGCCGAGAGCTGTCCCAGATCGCGGCCGGCGTTCATCAGCGTCGGGGAGTTGGGCACAAACTCCAGAGATGTCATCATCCGGTAGAAGTCCTTCTCCAGGGCTTCCAGATTGACGCCGGTGCCGAGTCTGGTCTCCGCCGAGGCGATGGTCTGCGCCACCCGGCGGAACATGTCCTCCGGCTTCTCCAGGATGTTGCCCTTGGCGTCGCGCTTGAGGTACCGGCGCTCGAGGACTGTAACGGCGTTCTCGGAAAGGGCGCACAGCGTCGTTTCTTTAATCTTTCCCACGGACCCTAGAAATACCTTAATGCTGCAGTTCTTCGAACACGGGAGCGAAGGTCACGATTCCGGAAAACCGCGGAGAAAAAATCTCTTTTCGTATCGAACGTCACCGACCCCCCCTTAACCCAAATTGGCCTTGCTGCACCAGATGATGTACTTTAGTTGTATACACACCACAACATATGGTTGTCAAGCGAAAACTGACCCTCCTGTTAAATTACGCTGGGGACGGTATAATGGATGGGCATTTTGAGGCTTGTATGCGTGGTCAAAAGGGCGACAGGGAAAAAGTGATGGCGGTGCGGAGGATCGACGTCTTCGGCCTCGGCCAGTGCTCTCTCGACTACATCGGGAGGGTGGATGCGTTCCCTCCGGCTGACTCCAAGTGCGAGTTCACCGACCTCACGATCCAGGGAGGCGGACCCGTCGCCACGGCCCTCGTCGCCCTTTCCCGGTGGGGGGCCGAAACGGCCCTGGCCGGTGTCGTCGGCGACGATTCTTTCGGCAAGAGCATCGCCGGTTCTCTCAACGCCGAGGGGGTGGACACGACGGGGGTGGTCGTCCGCGACGGCTGCGCTTCCCAGTTTGCCTTCATCGCCGCCGAGCCGGGCATCGGCCGCCGGACCATCTTCTGGCGCCGCCCCACGGGAGCGGCGCTCACGCCGGGCGAGATCGACTTCGACCGCCTCAGGTCCGCTGGTGCCCTTCTCACCGACGGCCTCTTCGCCGAGGCCTCCCTGGCAGC
>JAUWCW010000074.1 GCA_030609125.1 Candidatus Rokuibacteriota bacterium | reverse complement strand
CCGCCGTAGTAGTCGCCCACACCGGCGTGGTCGCGTCCGACGATCAGGTGGGTGCACCCGCAGTTCTGGCGGAAGAGGGCGTGCAGCACGGCTTCCCGCGGTCCGGCGTATAGCATGTCGAATCCGTAGCCCGTGACCATCACCGTGTTGGGCGGGAAGTAGAGTTCGACCATCTTGCGGATGCAGTCCTCGCGCACGTCGCCGGGAATGTCGCCCTTCTTCAGCTTGCCGAGAAGCATGTGGATCAGGATGCCGTCGGTCTGCTCGGCCTCCATGGCCATCTTGCAGAGCTCCTCGTGGGCGCGGTGCATGGGGTTTCTGGTCTGGAAGGCGGCGACCTTGTTCCACCCCCGCTCGGCGATCTCGTTGCGGATCGAGGTGGCCGTGCGGAAGGTGTCGGGGTAGTCCGCCTCGAAGTAGGAGAAGTTCAGGACCTGGATGGGGCCGGAGACGACCGTCTTGCCGACGGAGTTGAAGGCCTTCACGCCGGGGTGATCCGGATCGGTCGTCCGGTAGACCTTCTCGGTCATCATCTTCATCTCGTCGTCGGTGAACTCCTCGACCGCCTCCACGTCCATGATGGCCAGGACGGGGTTGCCCTCGACGTTGGGATCGCGCAGGGCGATCCGGTTGGCGCCGTGGATGGCCGCAGCGTCCTTCACCATGTTCACGATCGGGACGGGGAAGAAGAGGCCCGAGGTGGTCTTCATGCTTTCCGCCGCCGAAAGGGCATCGGCCTTGTTCATGAAACCCGTCATGGGGTTGAAGTAGCCCGATCCCAGCATGACGGCGTTGCCCGCCGCCGCCGAGCTGATGATGATGGAGGCGAGGCTCTCGGACTCCTTCAGCAGCTCTGAGCGCTTGGCGTCGTCGGAAACATACAGAGGGTTCAACTCATCGGAACCGTGTGGTTTGATCATTCTTGTTCTCCTTTAGGGTAATGGATCCAGACCCTAAGCCGAGGCTTCGGGATTTTCTTTCTTTTCCTCCGCTGTTTCCCCGGCCTCCGGGGCGGGCTCGGCGGATACCGCGGCCGCGGGAACTGCTGCGACTGCCGCCGGAGCGGCCAGGGTCAGGGCGTCGCGGCCGACGTTCTTGGCGTGAATGATGGCCAGGGAGCGGTAGAGAAGGTGGGCCAGTTTGGAGTAGGGGAGGTAGGCGATGATGTAGAAAACGAAGACGAGGTGGAGGAAGTAGATCGGATAGGCCAGCCCGGCCATGTTTGCCAGGCGTGTGAGCTGGGCGAGAAACCCCGTCAGGCCCACGAGCAGGATGACGGAGAGGAAGACCCAGTCGTAGGTGCTGGCGGGGTTGTCCTTCTTGTTGGTCATCCGGTTGTTGATCATCAGAACGCCGCCGACGAGCAGGGCGATGGCGCTCACGTTGCCGATGATCTTCGGCGGAAGGCCCAGGCCCGAGAAGGGCAGGGGAGTCTGGGGAAGGTGCAGGCCGAGAAGCTTGTGCCCCCACTCGTAGACCAGCACGATGTTGGTTGTGACGAAGAGGCCGATGAACCCGTAAAAGACGAGCATGTGGGCGGTGGAACGATTGGCGGATGAAATGCACTTTTTGAAGGTGGCGTGAAAGATCAGCTCGCCGAGCAGCTCCTTGGCCGCCGGGACGAAGCCCTTGCGCGGCACCGAGGCCTCGACCTGCGCGTCCATCCCCTTCCAGAACTCGTTCAGACCGACGAAGGCGGAGAAGAGGGCGAGGAAGGCGAAGGGCAGGAACAGGAGGTCGACACCGGTGGTGATGGGCATCATCTTGGAGAAGACGATCGGCCCTTCGGGGCTCAGGCTGCCGCCGTTGGCCGCCATCACGAGCCATATCAGCACCGCCGGGATGGCGAAAAGAACGGGCAGGTACCTGGCGTCCGAAAAGAGGCCTCCCATGAATCCCGGCCAGGCGAAGTGCTGGTACGCCGTGCGGCGGACAGCGGCGAGGACCTCGCCGGGCTTGGCGTCGCGGGGGCACTTGGCGGTGCAGTCGCTGCACTGGTGGCAGAGCCAGACGTCGGGGTTGTTGACGAGCTTTTCCTTCTGTCCCCACTGGGCCCAGACCATCTCCTTCCGGGGGAAGGGTTTCCCGTCGGGGGCCAGTTCGCACACCACCGAGCAGGTGGCGCACTGGTAGCACTTCTTCAGGGACTCTCCCCCGGCATTCATGACCTCTTTTACGTAGCCGAGATCCGGCTTGATCAGTTGCGCTTCAGACATGTCTCTTCTCCCTCCCTACATTCCCTTGAAGGGGTTCGGTCCGAATTCTTCGAGGGCTTCGATGAACTCCTCGATCAATCCCGGAATCTTGTCGTACTCGTTTATGGAAAGCTGGAAGAGCTTGACGCGGTCCGCTTCCAGCTGGATGCGGTCCAGCGTCTCCTGCACCTTGCTCAGCCGGATGTCGCACAGTTCGCTCCCCTTGATGAAGTGGCACTGGTAGTCGTCGCCGTGCTTGCAGCCGAAGATCATGATGCCGTCAACTCCCTTCGAGAGCGCGTCGGAGATCCAGACCAGGTTGGTCCCGCCGGCGCAGCGCAGGGGGATGAAGCGGACGTACGGGCTGTACTTCAGGCGGTTGATGCCCGCCATGTCGAGGGCGGGGTAGGCGTCGTTCTCGCAGATCAGGGCGATGACGACGGGGATGTCCTCCTCGTCCTCGTCGATCTCGATGGCCTTGATCATGCTGGAGATCATATCCACCGAGTAATCCTTGAAGGAGATGATCCTCTCCGGGCAGGAGCCCATGCAGATGCCGCAGCGGCGGCAGCGGAAGGGATTCGGTTTGGGCGTTCCTTTCTCGTCCTCGTCAAGGGTGCCGAAGGGGCACTCGTCGGTGCAGCGCTTGCACTGGGTGCAGCGGTTGAGGAAGAACTCGGGGAAGGTTTCGTCGCCGACCCTGGGGTGGACCGCCTTGCCCTGGGAGACGAGTTCCACGCACTGTATCGCCTTCAGGGCCGCCCCGGCGCCGTCCTGGACCGCCCCGGCGGTGTCCATGGGGTGGCGGACCGTGCCGGCGGCGTAGATGCCGGTCCTCTGCGTCTCGTAGGGGAAGCAGATGAAATGGGAATCCGGGAAGCCGTACTTGAGATCCGGCAGCGCCGGACCCTGGCGGTACTGGAGGTTGAGAATGGGGTCCTCGACGGTGGTCGGCACCATGCCGGTGGCGAGTACCACGAGATCAGACTCGATCCTGATGTTCTCGCCCATGAGGGTGTTTTCAGCGGTGACGGCCACCCGGCCGCCGTTGCCGCTCACGCCGGTGACGTCGCCCTTGGTGAAGAAGATCCCGGGATCCTCCTGGGCCTGGGCGTAGAAGAGCTCGTTGTTCCCCGGCGTTCTCATGTCGCGGTAGATGATGGTGACTTCCGCGTCGGGGTTCTTCTCCCGCACGTACATGGCCTGCTTCAGCGAGTTGGTGCAGCAGTTGGCCGAGCAGTAGGGGAGGTGGTCCTTGTCCCGGGAGCCGGCGCACTGGATGAAGGTCACGCTCGAGGCCTTTTTCCTGTCCGAGGGGCGGATGATGTCGCCCCTGGCGGCCATCTCCTCCATCTGGGCGCTGGTGACGACGTTGGACGACGAACCGTAGCCGAGGTGGCCGAGCTTGGAGGTGTCGTAGGGGGTGGCTCCCGTGGCGAGAACGATAGATCCCACCCGGAGCGTCTCTTCGCCGCCGCCGGTCTTGATGGTGGCGTCGAAGAGCCCCGGCTGCCCGGCGACCTTGTCGATGGCCGCACCGGTGAAGACCTTGATCTTCGATTCCGCCTCGACGGCCTTCACCTTCTCCGCCGCCAGCGGTGCCTCCAGATCCCGGTAGGGCGCCTGGCTGGGAATGTCCTTGTAAGCCCCGGCGAGGTGCCCGCCCAGGGAGTCGTTCTTCTCGACCAGGACCACCTCGTACCCGGCTGCCGCCGCCTCGAGGGCCGCCGTCATTCCGGTGGCGCCGCCGCCGATGACGAGGATGGCCTTGGAGGTGTCCTCGATGTGGGGTTCCGCGGGCTCGCGCTTCTGGGCCTTGACGATGCCCATGGCCATGTAGTCCTCGGCGAGAAGCTGGGTCGCCTCCTCCTTGGGCTCGTGGGTCCAGACGACGTGCTCGCGGAGGTTGACGCGCTCCACGATGGGGACGTCGATCCGGAAGGCGTCCACCATGGCCCGTGGCGAGCAGGCGCCAATGACGACGGTGTTGACGCCTTCGTTCTTGACGTCATCGTGGATGATCTTCGTCCCCTCCTCGCTGCAGAGGAACTCGTGGGTCTTGGTTTCGTGGGGGGGGCTGCACGCCTTGACGAGTCTCTCCATGTCGAGGCTGTCACCGATGTCGCAGCCGGTGCAGATGTATACGCCGATCTTCTTGTCCATGTTCCTAGCTCCTTACCATGGCCTGGATGGCTTTGAGGGCGACTCCCGTTGCGTCCTGGACGGAGCCGGCCACGTCGACAGGCTTCTTCGCGCAGCCCGCACCCAGGGTCCGGGCCGAGCCGGCGCCGGACACGACGAAGGAGTTCTCGTCGTAGACGACGCCGGGGATGGTCGCGGCGGGCTCCATGCCGGTGGCGAGGACCACCATGTCCGCCTTGACCCGCATCTTGCCGCCGCCGAGGATGTCTTCCGCTTCGACCTCAATCTCGCCGCCCTTGGGCGTGACCTTGGCCACCTTCCCCTTGACGAGGTTGATCTTGAACTCCTCCTGTGCCTTGGTGAAGAAGTCTTCCAGCTTGCCCGGGGCGCGGACGTCGATGTAGAACATGGTGATCTCCGCGTCTTCGTACTGGGAGCGGACGTAGCCGGCCTGCTTGAGGGATGCCAGGCAGCACACCGAGGAGCAGAAGGGCAGGTGCAGCCGGTCGCGCGAGCCGGAGCACTGAACGAAGACGACCCTTTTGGCCTCCTTGCCGTCGGAGGGGCGGGTGATCTTGCCCTGCGTCGGGCCGTTGGGGGCGGAGAGCCTCTCCATCACGACGTTGGTGATGACGTCGGGGGAGGATTCGAAGCCGAGGGTGTCGATCTTCTTCGCATCGTAGGGCTTCCAGCCTGTCGCCGAGACGACGGCGCCGGCTTTCACCTCGACGGTCTTCTCCTTCATGTCGAGGTCGATGGCGCCGTACTTGCAGGCTTCGACGCACTTGTTGCACCCCGAGCCCTTGCAGACGCTCATGTCTATGACATAGCGGAAGGGAAAGGCCGCCTCGTGGGGCAGGTAGATGGCCTTGGTCTTGTCCAGGCCGTAGTTGAACTCGTTGTCCCGCTCAACCGGGCAGACCTCGACGCACTTGTTGCAGCCCGTGCATTTCTCGTTGACATAGCGGGGGCTGACCTTGACCGCTACGTCCATGTTGCCCGACTCGCCGGCGATCTTCCCCACTTCCGCCTGGGTGAAATAGCGGATGGCGGGATTCTTGCGGATGCGCTGAAAGTTGATTTCCAGCCCGCAGGTCGGGGGGCACATCTTCGGGAAATACTGGTAGTTCTGTGCCACGCGGCCGCCGAGGTAGGCGTTCTTCTCGACAATGACCACCGGCTGGCCGGCTTCGGCCGCTTCGATGGCGGTCGTGAGGCCGCTGATGCCGCCGCCGACGACGACGATCGACTTCTCATCCACCGTGTGTCTCTTTTCTTCGGTCATGCACTCGCTCCCTTTGTCTATCGTTTCTTCCGGTTGCCTGTTTGCCTCTTCCCTGGTCCTGATCGTATGAATGAATGGTATGAATGCCGTGAATCTCGCTGCCAGGGTGCGGCGCCGACGGAAACCGGTGATCCGACCGGTGGGCAGGAGATGATTACCCCTGCGGGAAAGGCCGAACACAATTCAGGGGAGGGCGCGAGCCCTCCCCTGAACAGGTTGTCTTTAGTCGAACAGCTGGACGTAGGGAACCTTCTTGTGTTCCCACGTGTTGTTCTTCTCGTCGTACCTGGAGTTGGTGAAGCACTTCCAGTTCTCGTCGTCGATTAAGTCGAAGTCACCGCGGTAGTAGTAGCCCGGGTAGCGGGTGTCTTCACGGAAGAGAATGTGCCGCGCGTGGGCCTCGACGGACAGGAGCCGGTGGAACTGCTCGTGGCAGCGCATCAGCTCGTGGAGATCCTTGGCCGCCAGTTTCTGGGCGTCCTCTTTGAGCATGTCGAGCTGCTTCAGGCCCTCGTCGAGCATGGTCTTGGAGGTCATGTACCAGGTGGAGATGCCGCCGAAGTACTCGTCGGCGATCTTCTGCAGACGCGCCTGGAACATGTCGGGCTTGATGTAGTTGGGGTTGACGGCGGGATCGGTGGTCGCCGCCTTGTGCTGCTCGTAGGTTTCGAAGGGGAGGTAGAGCTCGCCGGAAATATCATCGTTGGACTCGGCGATGCTCGGCGTGTAGTCGGGGTTGTCGAGGATGAAGGCCACGGCGTTCTTGGCGGCGATGCGGCCCTCGGCGTGGGAGCCGGAGGAGAACTTGTGACCGGAGGCGCCGACGATGTCGCCGGCCATGAAGAGACCGGTCACCGTGGACATGCGGTTGTACTTGATGCCGTTGTGTCCCCAGCTCCACTCTTCGGGAGTGTTGGGGATGTCCGTCGGACCGCTGCACCAGAAGCCCGCGCAGCCGGCGTGGGAGCCGAGCAGGTAGGGCTCGGTGGGCATGATCTCGGACGGGGACTTGTCGGGCTCGATGTTCTTGGCGGCCCAGAGACCGGCCTGTCCGATGGCCATGTCGAGGAAGTCCTCCCAGGCTTCCGCCTCGAGGTGCCGGATTTTCTTCTTCGCCACCTTCTCGCCGAGCTCGGCGACGAACTTCTCGTTGATGGCCTGCATGGCCAGATCGGTGCGCAGGAGGATCGGGCCCTTGCCGGCTTTCATGTCCTGCATCATGAGGTGGTTACGCATGGCAGTACCCATCTTGTCGACGTAGGTGCCGTACTTGGCCTTGGCGTCGGCAAGGAGCTTCTCGTCGGCGCAGTAGTCCTCGCCGAGGGCGTTGGTGGCTTTTGCCTTGAAGAAGAGGAACCAGGCGCCGACCGGCCCGTAGCCGTCCTTGAAGCGGGCGGGGACGAAGCGGTTTTCCATGAGGGTCATCTCGGCGCCGGCCTGCATGCCGAGGGCGTAGCCGGAACCGGAGTTCCAGACGGGGTACCAGGCGCGGCCCTGGCCTTCCTTGGTGGAGCGGGGGCGGAAGACGTTCACCGCGCCGCCGGCGGCGAGCACCATGGCCTTGGCCTTGAAGAGGTAGACCTTGTTGTCACGAACGCTGATACCGGCGGCGGCTGCCACGCGGTTCGGGTCGTTGGCGTCGTTGAAGAGCTTGACGATGAAGACGCGCTCGTAGAGGTTCTGGTCCACGCCGGTCTCTTTGCGGTTGTACTCGAGAGCGGCCTTGGCCGCCTCGGAGACGATGACCTTGTAGGACTCGCCGTTGATCATGATCTGCCACTTGCCGGAGCGCTGGGGCGCGCCGCCGTCCTTCAGCATCGCCTTGCCGG
This sequence comes from Candidatus Rokuibacteriota bacterium, assembly GCA_030609125.1. Lineage (GTDB taxonomy): Bacteria > JAUVQV01 > JAUVQV01 > JAUVQV01 > JAUVQV01 > JAUWCW01. The sequence continues at coordinate 1,064 of JAUWCW010000074.1, read as the reverse complement.
CGTCCCGGGCCTGGTGGCCGTCGAGGGAGAAGCCGTCGTCGCCCTTCTTCCAGATCGGCAGGCCCCACTCCTCGAAGAGGTGGACCGAGTCGTCGACGAGGCGGCCGAGATCGAAGACGAGGTCTTCCCGGGTGATGCCCATGAGGTCGCCGCGGACCATGCCGACATAGTCTTTGACCTTGTTCTCGCCGATGTAGGTGTTGATGGCCGAGAGGCCCATGGCAACGGCGCCGGAGCGGTCCGTGGCGGCCTTGTCGACCATGGTGATCTTGATGCCCTTGGGCGTTGCCCAGCGGGCCCCCTCGAAGGCCGAGCCGCAGCAGGCCATGCCGCCGCCGACGAGGAGAAGATCGGTCTCGATCTCGACTATCTCGGGCTTCTCACAATACGAAAAGTTGCAGGTTGCTTTTTCCATTGTCTGTCGTCTCCCTGCTATTCGGATCTGGCGTCGTTGGTGAAGAGGCCGGTTCCCTTGATCTGGGAGTAGTCGGGCTCGGGCTTGCCGGCGTAGGGGTCGATGGAGCCCTCAGCGGTGGTCCGGATGGGGAACTTGAACCGCTTGAGGATGCCGTTGCGGAACTTGATGGTCCACATGATGGAGTCGGTGCCCCGCATCGGAACGGTGTTGCTGCCCAGGGGACAGAAGTCCGCGTAGCCCCTGACCTCGATCGCCTGCTGGGGGCAGATCTTCACGCAGTTGTAGCACTCCCAGCACTGGTCGGGCTCCTGGTTCCAGGCCTTCATGGCGTCACGGTCGAGCGCCATGAGGTCGTTCGGGCAGATATACTGACAGGCAGTCTTATCCTGGCCCTTGCAACCGTCACACTTTTCGGTAATCACATAACTCGGCATTCTTTTTCCTCCTGCTGAGTTGGTGGAGCCCCCGGTGAATGGCTTTCACCGAGCTCTCCGGTATCTGTGTTTCTGGCTCTTGCCGGTCCTCTGTCTCTCTCTTCACTCACCTCCCTGTCGATATGTATCGATTTTTCTTGTTTTTCAAATATGTGCGACCTCGAATCTCTCCCGCCTCCCACGAAAACTATTCCTCTCCGTCACTTCGTGCA
>JAUWCW010000133.1 GCA_030609125.1 Candidatus Rokuibacteriota bacterium | reverse complement strand
CATGGCATCTGTGCTATAAAAACAGGTCCGGGGGCTTTGGAGCCGCCGGAAAAACGGGCGCTTAGCTCAGTGGGAGAGCACTGCCTTCACACGGCAGGGGTCACTGGTTCAAGCCCAGTAGCGCCCACCATGAAGAGGGTGATGCCCCGCCCTTTGTGCGGCGGGGCTTTTCCATAATCGATCGGAAAGGCCAGGCAGACCAATGGGACGCGAAAGAGTACTGAGCGGAATGCGGCCCTCCGGGAGACTCCATCTCGGGCACCTCCACGGGGCCCTGCAGAACTGGAAAGAGCTTCAGGAAGTCTACGACTGTTTCTACTTTGTCGCCGACTGGCACGCACTGACGTCGGAGTACGCCGACCCCTCCTCCATCAGGGAGAGCGCCTTCGACATGGTTGTCGACTGGCTGGCCTCGGGGATAGACCCCGAGAAGGCGACCATCTTCGTTCAGTCCCAGATCATCGAACACGCCGAGCTGCACCTGCTCCTTTCCATGATCACTCCTCTGGGGTGGCTCGAGCGCTGCCCGACCTACAAGGAACAGCTGGTGGAGATGAAGGGCAAGGACCTCCACACCTTCGGCTTCCTCGGCTACCCGGTGCTCCAGACGGCTGACATCATCATGTACCGCGCCGACTGGGTCCCCGTCGGCGTCGACCAGGTACCCCATCTCGAGCTGGCCCGCGAGATCGTCCGCCGTTTCCACAACTTCTACGGGGAGGGAATTTTCCCCGAGCCCCAGCCGAAGCTCACGGAGTTTCCCAAGATCCCCGGGACCGACGGGCGGAAGATGAGCAAGAGCTACGGCAACGCCATCTTTCTTTCCGACAGCGAGGAGGAGACGGAGAAGAAGATCCTGACCATGATGACGGATCCGGCCCGTGTGCGCCGGACCGATCCCGGTGATCCGGAGAAATGTCCCGTCTTTGCCCTTCACCGGGTCTACACCCCGGCGGGGGAGCGCGACGAGCTCTCTAAAGGGTGCACCACCGCCGGAATCGGATGCGTCGACTGCAAGCGCGTGTTGATCGGACACCTCAACGCGTCGCTCCAGCCTCTTCGCCGGCGGCGAATCGAGCTTGCTTCGGACCCTGACCGGGTGCAGCGCCTCCTTCGGGAGGGCACCGCCCGGGCCCGGGAAGAGGCGCGCCGTACCATGGCCGAGGTAAGGGCGGCGCTGGGCCTGTAAGCCGGGGAAGATGTCGGGGGAAGACGCGACCCTGGAAGGAAGCTCCCTGCAGGGACTTCCGGTCAAGCTGGAGGTCTTCGAGGGCCCGCTGGACCTTCTGCTTCACCTCATCCGTGAAAACAAGGTCGACATCACCGACATCCCCGTCGCCGACATCACCGAGCAGTACCTTGCTTACCTGGAGTTGATGAAGACCCTCGATCTCAACGTGGCAGGTGAATTCCTCGTCATGGCCGCCACGCTCCTGCACATCAAATCGAGGCTCCTCCTGCCCGTCGGCGAAGAGGAGGAGGGCGAAGAGGGAGAAGACCCCCGCCAGGAGCTGGTGCGCCAGCTCCTGGAATACCAGAAGTACAAGGAAGCGGGGGCTGCCCTGAGTGACCTGGAGGAGCGGCGGAGCCGCGTTTTCGCAGGAGGCAGTGTCGGCCCCGATGCCCCGGCACGCACCGACTATCCCCTCGAGGTCTCCCTCCTCGAGCTGTTGTCGGCGCTGAAGAACCTGCTGGAGAAGGTCCCCGACGAGGTGCCGGTGGAGATACAGCGGGAGCGGCTCTCCATCGCCGAGAGAATCAGCACCCTTCTGGAACAGCTGAAGAAGGCCCGGGGGGAAGTGCCGTTCGAGGAGCTTTTCCAGGAGAGCAGCGGAACAGGCGCTATCATCGTGACTTTCCTGGCCCTTCTGGAGCTCATGCGCCTGCGCATGGTCCGTGCCTGGCAGGCGGTTCCCGGGGAGCGGATCATGGTGTCCGACATCCGTCCCGAAGGCGCGGAGGACGACGGCGATCAGCAGAGTGCTCCGGGCCTCGAGAACCAGGGATCTTCCGGAGGGGCAGATGGCACCCCGCGGGAAAACGGATCCTGAGGAGAACTGTCATGACTGAACTGAAGGAAATTCTGGAAGCGCTTGTCTTTGTGCACCGCGTTCCACTGAACGCGAAGACGATGGAAAACGTTCTCAAGGACGAGTACTCGGCAGAAGAGATCCGCGCGGCTCTTGACGCCCTGAAGGAAGACTACTCCGGTCGTGCGGGTGTTGTTGAGCTGGTCGAGGTTGCCGGGGGCTTTGAGTTCTGCACCCGGGAAGACATGGCCGAGTGGATACGGAAGATGGATCACTTCGAGCACCACCGCCGCCTTTCGCGGCCCGCCCTGGAGACGCTCGCCATTGTGGCGTACCGTCAGCCGGTCACCAGGCCGGAGATCGAAGCCATCCGCGGCGTGAACGTGGACGGGATCATGCGCAGCCTGGCGGAAAAGAAGCTCGTCCGCGTTCTGGGAAGAAAAGACGTTCCCGGCAAGCCTCTCGTCTACGGAACCTCCACGGTGTTTCTCGAGTATTTCGGCCTCAAGAAGCTCAGTGACCTGCCCTCCCTCCAGGAGTTCATCGACCGGGAGGAGCTGGAAGGGGCCGTCGAAGAGGGCGTCGAGGAGGGCGACATTCTTCCCCTGGGGGAGGAAGAGAAGGAGCCCGGCGAAGGCGAAGTCACAGGGGAGAGCCCTGAAGCGGAGGCCTGAAAGCCCCGCCGCCATGAGGCTCCAGAAGCTCATCGCCCACGCCGGAGTGGCTTCCCGCCGCGGGGCGGAGGAAATGATCCGGCGAGGAAGGGTGACCGTCAACGGCAGGGTCGTGAGGGAGATGGGGGTCGTCGTCGATCCCGCCGGCGACGCCGTCAAGTGCGATGGTCGGATCGTTCGGCTCCCCTCCAGAAGACATTACTTCATGCTCTACAAGCCGAAGGGCGTGGTTTCAACCCTTTCCGACCCGGAGGGCAGACCCACTGTGCGGGATTACCTTCCCTCGGGAGCGGGCAGGGTCTATCCCGTGGGCAGGCTCGACTGGGACACCGAGGGAGTCCTCATATTCACCGATGACGGAGAGCTCGCCAACCGGCTTGCCCACCCCAGGTACGGTGTGGAAAGAACCTATCACGTCAAGGTGCGGGGCGTGGTCGGCGAGGGCGTAATGGCGCGGCTGCGTGAAGGCTTCCGTCTCGAGGATGGACCGGTAGATCCCGAGGGGGTGAAAGTCCTTCGCCGGGGAAAGACAAGCACCTGGCTCACCATCACCCTGCGCGAGGGGCGGCACCACGAAGTGAAGCGCCTCTTCCTGGCCCTGCGGCACCCGGTGCAGAAACTCCGGAGGGTGTCTTACGCCGGGCTCGAGCCGGGACCCCTCCGGCCGGGAGAGAGCCGCCCGCTCTCGGAGGAAGAGGTGAAACGCCTTCGCCGGCTTGGAAGGGAGTGACATGAGATCGGCGGTCCCCTTTCTGCTCACGGCCGCGCTCACGGCGGCGAGCTTTCCCCCCTTTGATCTCGAGTACCTTGCCTTTGTCGCCCTCGTTCCCATGCTGTCGGCCACGGCCGGCGGCAGCTGGCGCCGCGACCTTCTCGGCGGGTGGCTCGCGGGGTGGGCCGCCTCGACGGCGATCGTCTGGTGGGTGATAAACACCATCACCCACTACGGCGGCATATCGTGGGCGCTGGCGGTGCCGGTGCTCCTGCTGATGACGTGGGGCATGGGCCTGTTCTGGGGCCTTTTTTCCTGGGCCCGCGGGCGGGTACTGAAACGCTGGCCCGGTTTTCCGGACTTCCTCGTTTCCCCTCTGCTGTGGGTGGCGCTGGAGTACGGGCGGTCAAATCTTCCCGACATAGATTTCCCCTGGGCGCTGCTCGGGTCCTCACAGTACCTCAACCTTCCACTCATCCAGGCGGCGGACCTTTTCGGTGTCTGGACCCTTTCTTTTCTCATCGTCTCCGCCAACGCTGCCGTAGCGGCGCTGATCGACGGCGGCAGGAGGGCCGGCCGGTCGGCGGGCCCGGCGGCGCGGGCGCTGCCCCTGGCGGTGGTGGCTGCCGCCGGTCTCCTGGTGTGGACGTACGGCGTGGAAAAGCTGAAAGGACCGGCAGGTGAGGGATCGATCAGGGCGGCCGTGGTCCAGGGCAACGTTGAGCAGGAGATCAAGTGGGATCCGGCCTACAGAAGGAATACCTTCGACACCTATGCCGCCCTCTCCCGGGAGGCAGCCGCGGAGGGCGTGGACCTGGTGGTCTGGCCCGAAACGGCGGCCCCCTTTTTCTACCAGTTCGAGCCCGGCTACCAGGTGGAGATTTCCGAGCTTGCGAAGCAGATCGGCACGGCGATTCTTTTCGGGTCCCCCGGCCGGGAGGGGGAAGGGAGGGACGTCTCCCTGAGAAACAGGGCCTACCTCGTCTCCGCCGGCGGAGAACTCCAGGGATGGTACGACAAGGTCCATCTGGTGCCCTTCGGGGAGTACGTACCGTGGCGGAGTCTTCTCTTTTTCGTCGACAAGCTCGTCGAGGCTGTCGGTGAGTTCTCGCCGGGAAAAGGGCCCCGGCTCCTGGACGTGGAAGGCCGCAGGTTTGGGACGCTCATCTGCTATGAAGTCATCTTCCCCGACCTGGTGCGCAGGAATGTCAACGAGGGGGCGGAGTTCCTCGTCAACATCACCAACGACGCCTGGTTCGGCAGGAGCCCCGCTTCCCGGCAGCATTTTTCCGCTCTCGTTTTCCGGGCCGTTGAAAACAGGCGGCCCATCGTCCGGGCCGCCAACACCGGCATCTCGGGTTTTGTCGATTCGCGGGGACGGATCCTTCTCGCCTCGGAGCTGTTCGTTTCAGGGCACTACGAGGCCGAGATCGGCCTCTCGGCGGAGAGAACGCTCTACGGGCGCGTGGGGGACGTTCTGCCCGCCGCCTGCGCCGGTCTGAGCGTGGTGCTTCTCCTGGGATGCCTTCGGAAAAAGGGAAGGCCGAAACGGTACCGCCTCTGAAGGAGGAGCTACTCCTTCGACAGCCCCTTGAGGATCTTCCGCTCCTCCTCGGCGTCGCGGGACATGCCCATTGATTCGTAGACTTCGACGAGTCGCCGGCGGGCCGGAGCATAGTCCTCATCGATTCTGACCGCCTTCGAGAATTCTGCGATTGCTTCCTGGAGCTGGTTTCTCTCCTGGTAGATCTCACCCGCGCGGAAGTGAAGGTCGGCGCGGTCGGGCTTTACCTCGATGGCCTTTTTCAGAAACAGCAGCTCGGCCCCCAGGCCTTCCAGGTGACGGGCCGCACCGGCGGAGCCGATGAGCGCTTCCAGATGGCCGGGCTGGATTGACAGAATCTTTTCATACCCACTCCGGGCCTTTCCCCACTCCCCCTGGGCGGTGTGTACCTTGGCGAGGAGCATGACGACGGCGACGTCGTTCGGGAAGAGCTTGAGGGACTTGGCATAGGCCTTGGCGGCGGCGTCGAGTTTGCCGCGGCGGTGCAGGTCTGCCGCCTCCGCCAGGGACGCTTTGAGATAGACTTCCTTGACGTAGCGGGTGAGCTGGTACGCCTCGGAAGAGCCGTGGGCGTTGTGGCAGACAACGCAGTCCAGGATGGCCTCATTGGCGTGAAACTCGTCGAACCAGTCCGGGCTTCCCGCCTCGTGGCAGGCCTTGCAGGTGGCGGCAATCACCCGCATCCCGCCCACGATCCGGGGAGGGTACCTGAGAAGAAAGGAGTTGTTTCCGCCGTGAGGCTCATGGCAGTCGACGCAGTCACCGTCGGCCACGGGGGTGTGAACCGACCCCTGATCCATCAGGATGCCTATTTCCTCGTGGCAGAGGAGACACTTTTCCGTTGCCGTTCCAATCTTGACACCCGGGTGACCCGCGGGGAGACCGTCCGCAGCCCTGCCGGCATCGGGACTGAGGGGACACTTCCCGCTCCCGCTGGGCCCGTGGACGAACTCCTTCTACGCAAGGGAGGGGGGGCATTTGCCCGGG
>JAUWCW010000354.1 GCA_030609125.1 Candidatus Rokuibacteriota bacterium | reverse complement strand
GCTCCGTCGCGAGTGTACAGCGTCTCGTGCAGGCGGAATCCTCCGGCCTCTCCCCGGGCGTCGAGGCTGAAGACCGCGCACAGATCGAGAACGCGCCTGCGCCAGGGCTCGACGACAACCCGGTCGTCCTCTTCGAGGAGGCTGTCGATGAACTGCCGGTCCGGCGAGCTGAGCGTTTTCGTGCGCAGCCGCCGGTTTCCGACCCCCGCGTTGCCGTGGTCGGCTTTGACCACCCACCCTGCGGCGGAACCCTCCTGCGTGCCGAGCCATTCGGCCAGGGCGCCGACGGAGCTGAAGCACTTCCCCGCGTCTTCCCCGCCGAAGCGCGCGCTCTCCAGCCCGGCGGAAAACTCGCGTGAGTTGACCCGGCGCAGGACCTGCGGGTCCGGGTGTGCGGCGGGGGCAAGCTGGTCCTCGTTGATGGCAATCGCCTCAGCGCTCCAGCCGAAGGGACTGAAATGCATCGCGCGGTCGATCCGCGGGTGGCGGACAATACGGGGAAGCTCGATCCCCTGCCGCTCCAGGTATTCCACGAAGTCGCCGGGAACGCCCGCCTTCGTCAGCACCGCGTCCCCGTCTCCGCCGAGAAGAAGCCCGTGCAGGGTCATGGCCTGCACGATTTTGCGCAGCGACCCCTCTTCCAGCCTCCGCGGCCGCCGCCGGAGACCGAGATCAAAATCCGCGTTGAGGTAGTGTAGTCTTCCTGCCATTCGCTTACCAGACCCGGGCATCGTATTCTGTCACCACCGCCGGCCGTTTTCAAATCCTTTCCTTTCGGAGGGTTGACTCCGGGGGGGAAATGGTGTTTCTGGTTCGGCATGGACCCCCTCTCCGCCGCGGACACTTACCGATCCCCCCGGAAACGCCGCACTTTTCCAGCCGGGAGTTTCCCCAGCCTGTACTTCTACATCAGGTTTATTTCCGTGGCGCTGAGGGCGGCAGGCCGGGCCAGGAGGGGCGCCTACGACAGCTCGGAGTGGGCCTCGGACAGCCTGGAGCTTCTCACGGCACTGGAGGCGACGGGGGTGGAGGTCACCGTAGAGGGCCTGGACACGCTGAGGACCCTCGATCCCCCCTGCGTCTTCGTCGCCAATCACATGAGCACCTTCGAGACCATGATCCTGCCGGGCATCATACAGCCCTTCATGGAGGTCACCTTCGTCGTCAAGCGGAGCCTGGTGGAATACCCCGTCTTCCGGCACGTCATGAAAAGCCGCGACCCCCTGATCGTGGGCAGGGTGAACCCCCGGGAGGACCTGAGGACAGTCCTGGAGAGGGGGGCGGCGAAGCTCGGCGAAGGATCGTCCATCGTCATCTTTCCCCAGACCACCCGCAGCGCAATCCTGGACCCGGCCCACTTCAACTCCATCGGCATCAAGCTGGCACGGCGGGCGAAAGTCCCCGTGATACCCGTCGCCCTGAAGACCGACGCCTGGGGCGTGGGATCGATGGTGAAGGAGTTCGGCAGGATCGACCCTTCGAAGACGACGATGTTCAGCTTCGGAAAGCCCCTCATCGTCAACGGCAGCGGCCGGGAGGAGCACCAGCAGATCGTGCGGTACATAACCGCCAGGCTGCGGGAGTGGGGAACCATGCCCCCGGAGGGCCCTCGGGACGACTGCGGCTGAGGGCTCACGATGCGCATCGTTTCGAGAGACAGTGCCACTTTTGAAGACCGCACAGAGGCGGGCAGGCTCCTGGCGGCAGAGCTTGACCTTCCGGGGGAGGAGATCCCGGTGGTGCTCGGAATTCCCCGGGGCGGGCTCATCGTGGCCCACTCCCTGGCGAGGAGCCTCAATGCCCCGCTGGACGCTGTTTTCGTCCTGAAGATCGGGTTACCAGGCAATCCCGAGCTTGCCGTGGGGGCCGTGAGCGAGGGCGGCGAAACCCTTCTCAACGAGCAGTTCATCGAGCGGATGGGCATCCGGGACCCGGTCGAGCAGGAGAGGAAAAAGCAGGCGGCGGAGCTCACACGGAGAGCGGACCTTATACGGAGACTCCGGCCGCGGGTGCCCCTGGCGGGCAGAACGGTCATCATCACCGACGACGGAGTGGCCACGGGTTTCACGACACGGGCGGCCTTCCGGTCGGTCCGGGGCGAGTCTCCCCGGAAGATCATCGGCGCCGTCCCCGTGGGTGACGAGGGGGCCATCGAGAAACTCGCTGACGAGGCCGATGACATGGTCTGTCTCCGCTGCCCGCCCGCCTTCCTCGCCGTCAGCCAGTTCTACCGGCAGTACCCGCAGGTGACGGACGAGGAGATTGTCCGGCTTTTCCTGTGACGGAGGAGAAGACTCCTTCGGGCGGCTGACGCATCATAACAACAGGAGAGAAGGTGATGACAATGTTGATTCGATGCGACAGACCGTTTGCGGGGTGGGGTATCGGACGCTCGGGAGCGTTCTACACAACGCGGAGACACACCCTGTATCACGAACCGGGCGCACTGCACCACGTGAGAGAAGCCAGCTACCGGGGCTGGGACGAGAGAACCGAGGTGTAGGCGCGGCAAGGAGCGGGTGCCGCGGCTCTCAGAGCAACGGGTCTTCAGGGTTCTGTTGCGCGTCTTTCCCGACGGTGCGGCAACCGCTCACTTCAGCGGCCCCGAGCCGGCAAGGACGTCCTTATCGGAGTGACTCTCGCTGTGGTGGATGCGCCCTCCTGCAACCCGAAACCTGTGGCAGACATGCCCGCCGTCCTTTCCGGGAACGCACAG
>JAUWCW010000240.1 GCA_030609125.1 Candidatus Rokuibacteriota bacterium | reverse complement strand
GGCGGGCAAGTCGGCAGGCCACTCTCCGCGAATAATTCAACGTGCCCATGGCGGGGATATGGGTGGAGAATATGGGTGAATTTCGGCAACAATGAGTCAACTCAGGCAACTCCAGCAACTTGAGGCAACTCAAACAACTAGAAAGAACAAAAACTTAGCAAAAACGCCCTATCCCAAAGGGACCTAAAATTCAGTGCGGCCCCCCGCAAGCAAGTGAAAGTCGTCTGCGGGCCACAAGGGATATTTAATCCTTTGTCGAATAATTCTAAGCCAATGATTGTGTAGACAAATAAATCCGATCTCTTGGTTTCGTGTCCAGAAAGTGTCCGAGCTCCTATCTCACCCTATCCGAGTGTCTACGAAACCGGGGGAAGGCCAGCTTGAGAGGCCGCGGAGTGTGGGGTGATTACGCTGCATGGACACTGTCACGGGGCATTTTCGGGGGAGGCCGGTCGGTCATGCGAAAAGCAAATTCCTGATGGGCCGGGCAGCCTTTCGGCGGGCGGCTAGCACATTTGGCTATACAACGCCTCTCCAGTACAGAGCCTCGCTTGTCAGCTCCTATCTATTACTATACGATTAATAATTAAGTTCCTCAAGGAGACCGCCATGCCATCAGTCGATGATCGATGCGCGAAACTCGAGGAAGCGATTGCCTCCCAGGAGGCACAGCGGGCTGTCCTCGGCAACGAAGTAGTTGACACTACCGTCAGCGCGCTTCGTGCCAAGATCGAGGCCCTCCGCTCCGGGCCTAAACCCGCCGCTCCCGCCCAGCCGGACACGGAGCAGCTACTGCGCAGCCTACATGGCCACATCCCCAAGGAGTTGGTTGACAAGATGATGGCGGTCGGCGACATCAAAGGGGAGCGCAGGCAGGTCACCGTTCTCTTTGCCGACCTCACCGGCTACACAGCGCTGAGCGAGTCTCTCGATCCGGAGGAGGTGGCGGGGCTGATCCAGGAGATTCTGAAAGAGCTCGCCCGTGCCGTCTTTGAGAACGAGGGCTACGTTGACAAGTACATCGGCGACGCGGTGATGGCGGTCTTCGGGGCGCCGGTGGCGCACGAGGACGATGCGGAGCGTGCCCTGCGTTCGGCTCTGTCAATGATGGAGCGGCTTGAGGAGTTCAACCGGCGCCACCACGACCGGACCGGCCGTCCACTGGGCCTGCACATCGGGGTGAACACCGGTCTGGTGGTGGCGGGCAACGTTGATGCAGAGTTGCGGATGCCCTACTCGGTGCTCGGCGACACAGTCAACACAGCCTCACGGCTCGAGGGGGCCGCCGAGACGGGGCAGATTTTGTTGAGCCAGAGCACCTGGCGCCTGACGCGCGAGGCCTTCGTCTTCCGGGCGCTGGACCCTGTCGAAGTCAAGGGCAAGTCGCAGCCGCTGGCCGTGTACGAGCTGCAGCGGGCCAAGCTGACCCCGACCAAGACCCGAGGCCTCCGTGATCTCGGCGAAGTCTTCGTGGGCCGGGAGGGGGAGATCAGCCGGCTGCGGGGAGTTACAGATACCCTTCAGGCTGGTGCCGGGCGGATTGTCATGGTGACCGGGGAGGCCGGGATCGGCAAGTCGCGGCTCATGGCTGAGTGGCGCCGGGAGCTCGAGGGGAAAGGGGCCGCCGTATGGCTGGAGGGGCGTTGCCACCCCACCACGTCTTCGATTGCCTACGGGCCCTTTCTCGACCTGGTCCGCCGCTCCTCGGGGATCGACGAGGAGCAGTCGGAGGATACGGCCCGGAGGCGTCTGGACCTTTCGGTCGAGCGGTTCTTCCCCGGCGAGGTCCAAGCCAAGGTGATATGCGCCAACCTGCTGGCCCTCCGGCTTTCGCCGGAGGAGCAGGAGGTGCTGTCCGGGATTCCAGCCAAGCAGCTCCGTGAGGAGGTCTTCGGTCTCCTGGAGGGAATCTTCACCGCCCTGGCGAAGGAGAGCCCGGTGGTGATTGCCATGGAGGACATACACTGGGCCGACACCACCTCGCTGGAGCTGCTGGAACACCTCTTCCCGTTGACCGAGGAGAATTCCCTGGCTGTCGTGGGCGTGTCGCGGCCGGGGCCGGAAGGTTCACATCCCTTCGCGTCAGCCCGGGAGCGCTACGGGGACCGCTTCACCTCCATGTCGCTGTCCCCGCTGTCGGATACGGGGAGCGCGGAGATGGTGGCCGGGCTGTTGACCCTGGAAGAGATCCCGGCCGCCCTGCTGGAGATTGTGGTCGGCAAGACCGAGGGCAATCCCTTTTTCGTGGAGGAGGTGATCCGGACCCTGATTGAGAAGGGGGCCCTCACGCGGACCGGAGAGGGACGATGGGAGGCCACGGCACTGATCGAGACGGTGACCGTGCCCGACACGCTGCAGGGGCTTCTCATGGCGCGCCTCGACGGTCTGCCGCCTGACACCAAGTGGCTGGCGCAGCAGGCGGCGGTGATTGGACGCATCTTCCTGTACCGGGTGCTGCGGGAGATGTGCGAGACCGGAAGTGACATCGATGCCGGCTTGAGCCGGATGGAGCAGGACGACCTGGTCAGGAAGCGGGCGCTCGACCCGGAGATCGAGTACATGTTCCGGCACGCCCTGACCCAGGAGGTGGCGTACGAGAGTCTGCTGATGGCCCGCCGCAGGGAGCTGCACCGCCTGGTAGGAGAGACGATGGAGAGGCTCTTCGCCGAGCGGATCGGTGAATTCACCAGCATCATTGGTGAGCACTTCCTCAAGGGTGAAGCCTGGGAGAAAGCCGCTGACTACCTGTCAGAGGCCGCCGATGCCTCTGCACGGCTCTATGCTCATGCCGAAGCCAGAAAGGATTATTCAAAAACGCTGGAGGCCCTGGCTCGATTGCCTGATACGGTAGAGACCCGGCGGCGGCGGGTGGACGTGACGGTCAAGTTTTCCAATGTCTCCTACATGGGGCTTGCACCTCATGAAATCCTCGGCCGCCTGGAAGACGCGGAGCGTCTGGCAGAATCACTTCCCGGACCGGACGGGAAGCCAGGCACCGACAGGCTGCGCCTGACACGCGTGCATTATCAGATCGGGCTTGTCCACTATTCAGCCAACAGGATGAGAGAGGCGATCGGGTACCACCGGAAAGTGCTGGCGGCGGCGCCGGAGTTAGACGAACCGGAACTGCTTGGAATCCCGTCCTTTGCCATCGGCAATGTTCTTCTCTTTCAGGGTCACATGGGGGAAGCGAGGAAGCTGCTCGGCGAGGGGATGATTGCGCTGATGAAGACGGAAAACTGGTTTTTCTGGACGCGGGCCGTTGCCATGCGAAGTTTGGCCATGACGATGATGGGTGACTGTCGCGCGGCGCAAGCCGAAGGAGAGCAGGCCCGTGACCGGGGCCGTGAGATCAACGCCTCATTGTTGATCGTTTCCTCGAACCTGATGCTCAGCGCGGCATACCTCTATGAGAATCCAGCCGGCGATGGTCTGAAGCGCACCCTTGAGGCGTCTCGGGAGGGTCTGGAGACGGCCGAAAAGGCGGGAGACAGGGTTTTGCTTTACCTGTCCTACGGTGTGCAGGCCTGGAACCTGGCGATGGGGGGGAGATTCGAAGAGGCATCCGCTGTGATGGAAAAGTGTCTTTCCCTGGCCAAACAAAGCGGCGGGCAGCTCATCATGCTGGACCAGTTCACTGCCAGGCAGGCCGACATCACCCTCGGCTTGGGAAGGGTCGAAGAAACCCTGGACCTGGCCGAGCAGGCCATTGGTATCGCCCGGCAGATGGGGGGCATCTGGGCCGAAGGACACGCCCGGCGCACTTTGGGGCGTGCCTTGGCGGCTCTCACCCCGCCGCGCTGGGACGAGGCGGAGGCGCAGATGGCCCAGAGTGTGCAGCTGATGGAGTCGGGCCAGAACCTCATGGGAGTTGCCCACACGGAGATCGCCTGGGGCGAGGTCTGCCGCGACCGCTGTAACCTCGATGACGCCCGCCATCACTGGGGGAAAGCCGCCGCCTTCTTCGAGTCCAAGGGCCTCACCAAGAGGGTGGAGCAGGTACGTGCG
>JAUWCW010000366.1 GCA_030609125.1 Candidatus Rokuibacteriota bacterium | reverse complement strand
AGCACGTCCCCCCGGAGAGGGTCTTCGCACTCAGGGACCTGAGAGCGATCCTCCTGAAACTCAGCTCCGAAAAGAAGCGCTGCCTGGTGATCGTCGACGAATCACACCTCATCTCCGACGACACTCTCGAGGGGATTCGTCTGCTGAACAACCTCGAGGAAGGCCCCGTGAAGCTTCTGCAGATCATTCTCCTCGGCCAGCAGGAGCTGATAGACAAGCTGTCGCGGCCCGAACTGGAGGCTTTCCGGCAGCGGGTCGCCGCCCTGGAAGTCATCGGGAATATGGATCCCCCCCGCCTCCGGGAGTACGTCCTCCACCGTCTCAGGGTCGCCGGGAGCCGGCGCTCGATCTTCACTGAAAGCGCTCTCGACGTCATGGCCGCCTCCACCGGGGGCGTGCCGAGAGTCACCAACTCCCTCTGCGACCGGGCCCTCTGGGTCGCCTTCGAGCAGGAGAAAACCGTGGTGGGCGCCGAAGAGGTCCACAGGCCGCCATCGACCTGGGCCTGGGCCGCAGGACGCTGCACCACCTCCTCAAGCTCCGGGCCGGACAGGAGGAGAGGAAAGAGCAGGCCGACCGGGGGCAGGACCCGGAAAAAACTGCGGAGAAAGAGACCGACCGACCACGGGCGGAGCAGCCCGGGCACTCGCGGAAGGGCCCTGCCACGGCCGGCCTCGGCGGGCCCCTTCTCTTCCTCCTCGTTTCCCTCGCCGCCTTCGCGGCCAGTCTCTTCCTCTACTGCTCCCGGACTGGAAGCGGTGTTTCAGGGAACTGCCTCGAGGGGCTGGTCCGGAACATTTTCTAGGGGGAGGTGCTCCTTGCGCGCAACGAGCAGAAATATCCTTCCCTCCTGCTTCATGGGACCGGCGATCGTCTCCGCCTCATCCCCGCTGCCCCAGAAAATGTCCGCCCGGCCATAACCGCGGATGGCTCCCCCCGTGTCCTGCACGACGCCGAAGCGCGCGAAGGGCACGGGGCCGGCGTCCCCCGGAACGGTCCCCGAAGGGAAGGAGGTCTCGAAGTAGACGAGCCCGCCCCGGGGCGTGATCCGGTGGTCCATGGCCACCGACCGTCCCGGCGTCAGCGGAACCTCGATGAAACCGAGGGGGCCTTCCTCGACAAGGCGGAAAAAAGTGTAGCTCGGGTTGTAGTTGAGAATGTCCCGCACCTCTTCCGGGTGGCCCAGGAGGTAGTCCCTGATGCGCTGCAGCGACATCTCCTCCCGCGGAATCCTGTCGAGCAGCACCCTGCCGACGGCCCGGTAGGGCAGGCCGTTCTGATCGGCGTAATTGACCCGGAGCAGACTGCCGTCCCCCAGCCGGATCATTCCGGACCCCTGGATCTGCAGGAAGGAAAGCTCCGTGTGGTCCGACACCCAGGCGAGCACGACCGCTCTTCCCTCCAGCGAGTCTTCGTAGAAGATTTCCTCCCTGCGGTCGTAAGGAACGACCCGGCCCGCCGCCACCTTCCCCCGGAGAACCCTGTTCTCCAGATCAACGGGAAGCAGCCCCGCCTCGATGTAGGGTTCGAGGTCGACCCTCAGAAGATCCTTCGGGACCCCGTAGAGAGGGGCCGTAAACTCCCGGCTCCTCTCCCTGCCGCCGGCAAGGATGGGCTCGTAGTAGCCGGTGAAAAAGGCGCCGCCCTTCTTGTTGCGGCTTTCAAAGAAGAGGAATTTCTCACGGATGGCGCGGTCTCTCGCCGCGCCCTCGAACCCCTCGACGATGTCGAGAAAAAGGCGGGCGGAAGCCTCCATTTCACGGGCGGTGTACGTGAGATCGCCGTAGCTGAAGGACGCCGCGTCGCCGGCCCGGCGAAAGTATCCTATCGACTGAAGAACCGCCGGCGCGAGCCCGTCGAAATCAAGATCGTCACCGACCGGCATGGCGGTGAGGCCGAAGTCGGGCAGGGGGTAGAGCCCCGGCCTGGGCGCACATGCCCCCAGCAGCACGACGGCAGCGCCGGCCAGGGTCATGAGGGCTCCCCTGGACCGTATTCTCATCAACCTCACAAGCGGCATCGGCTCTCTACCTGCTCCTTGCGGCCGTTCTCGTTCCAAGCATCAACAATAGTCCATACCACCCCACGCAGGCAACCGCCCCACAGTGGGATGCGGCCGTGAGCCCGTGGGCGGGGGGAGATTTGATTCCCGCCGCCGGGGAGCCGAAGGGCATGTCCTGAGCGAAGCCGAAGGGATCCCCGTGAACCGGGAAACCGGGGAAAGGTTGACAACGGGTTGATCACGCAGTAAGAAGGTTTCGGGATCCGGCGGCATGGGCAGAAACCACGAGGGTCGGGAAATGAAAGACCGGGGTTTTTACAGAGCGAAAGACGGCAGGGTTTTCGAGTATGTTTACTACGCCGACACCGGAGAGGTGACGGCCTTCGGTCCGGTCGACAAGTTCGGCGGCGGCGAGAAGGAAGCCTTCGACCCCGTTGCGGTCGACTCCCCCGAGGGCGCCCAGGGAGTCATCAGAGAGAAGCTCGGCGAGGGCACCTTCGAGGACGACTGGGTCTGACCACCCGGAACCATTCTTTTCCCCCTCCGGCCTGGTCAGGCAGTCGACTGCCATCGCTCGCACGACCCCGCCCCTGACCTTTTTGCCA
>JAUWCW010000143.1 GCA_030609125.1 Candidatus Rokuibacteriota bacterium | reverse complement strand
TGTCCGGTCCTTGCACAGGCTCTCCCCGCTCCCCTCGAGAAAGGGCCGGGGCGAGGAAAGGCGCGAGGACCCTCACCCAGGAGAAAGGGCCCTGAGGGTTTCCCCGGGGCCCTTGAATCGGGGCACGCGTGTCCCCGCTGGAAAAATCAGCAGGAGCTGGCGCACTTGCAGGTTGAGGCGGAGGCTTTCGCAACCTTCTTGATCTTCAAGAGTTTTCACCCCCCTTCCGTGTTTCGGGCTCCTCTCGGGAGGCGTGCTTCAGGTCCCCGCCGAAAGGCATTCCTCTTGCAAAGCACTGTATGGGATCAGGGTCTGAAACACAAGAAAAAAGTTCCGCCCGAAAGCGGCATCCGCCGCGGCAGGATTCGAGCTGGGAGCAGCGGCAGACGAGCTCGCTCAGGCTGAAGCGGCGCATCCTCCTCCAGATGGTTTCGAGGCCCTCGCCGATCCTCCCCTCGGGGCTCTTCGCGTAGTGACCGCACTTGCAGACGGACCCGTCGGCCATGACCGCCGCCAGGTGCGCGCCGCAGGCGTAGGGTCCGCTCGACCCGTAGTATCCCCCGCCGAAGGAGAGGGACATTTTCCCGGCCGCCTTTTCAGGCGGCGCGGCGAGCAGGGGGTTGTCGGCCATGTTCCCCGTCAGGCAGGGAACGTCGACCGACCAGCTCTTCAGCGGAAATTCCTCCAGCCGCCGCCGCAGCTCGTCGAGCTGATCGAGGTTGGCGGCATGGACCATGGTCGCCACCGACAGGGAAATTCCGGCCCCGGCCAGGTGTCTCAGGGCCTGGAGCGCCTTCCGGTAGCTTCCCCGGCCGCGGATGAGATCGTGGGTCTCCTCCAGGCCGTCCAGACTCACCTGGACTTCGTGAAAGCGAAGGGCTGCCGCGGTGGCTCTGTCGATGAGGGTCCCGTTGGTGAGGAGTATTGTCCGGAGGGGAAAGTCCGGAAGCCTTTCGTTGAGCTCCCGGAAGCGGGGGTGGAGCAGCGGCTCGCCCCCGGAGACGATGAAGCGCAGCCCCTGGAGCCGGGCGAAGTCACCGGCGAGCCCGAGGATCTGCTCGAAGGACAGCTCCTTCCCCGAAGGGGCCCCGATGAAGCAGTGACGGCACCTGAGGTTGCACCGATCGGTGATGTGAACGAGCAGGTAGCGCAGGGTCGGCAGAGGAGGCCGCTCCGGGGAGGGGAGGGAGTGTCTCGTCTCCGATGTCCGCAGGAGCCCTTCGTCAAGACAGTACCGGGCAAGTTCCGCCGTGGCAGGCTCTTGCATCGCCGACGAGAGGGAAGGAGAGGAGGCGAGGAAGAAGAAGGCCTCGTCGTCAAGCTCGTAAAGCTGGTCGGCCTGGAGGTCGAAGAGGCAGGGGGCCTCCAGGCGCTTCAGGGCGCAGTGCCCCTCCAGCGCGAGAAAAGGCCCCCTCTCCAGGTCAGTCTTGCTCCCTGACGGCATCCAGGATATCCCTGACTGTCAGGACTTCTTTCCTGAGCAGGTGGACCAGGAGGTGATACGCGCCGCACTCGAGTTCCTCGTCCTGGCCCTCCTTGTAGAAGGGGCAGTCGCTGCAGATGAGACGGGTGAGGTCCTCGTCGGTCAGCTCCCTGTCGGCCTCCGCCGGGATGAGGTGCGCCTTGGAGCATAGCTTGGGGAATTCCGTTGGCATGGCCTCACACTACCAGAAGAGGAGGTGTTCGTCCCGCCGAAGCTTTAGCGAAGGCGGGCTGCTCTGAACGCGAGCATCGGCAATTCTTTCATATCAACATGTTGCGGAGCCTCGCCCCGACAATCAGTGTCTTGCTGGAGAAAAGGTATTATATTTTTAAAGTGGCACCTTTTTTCGTTTCAGTACAGGTTTGTGCTTCTCTCGATTCCATGGGCAGACCCACAACCCAGGGGAGGAACCGCGCATGACGAAAGGCAGATACGCCAGGCAGGACAAGATGATCAAGGAAAAGCGCCACGACGTGTACAAGAGCAAGGAGAAATGGCGCGAGCCCACACTCTGCAAAGGCTGCGGGGCGCTCTTTGTCAACGGACGGTGGACCTGGAAGGAGACGTCGGAAGAGACGCATCAGGCCACCTGTCCTGCCTGCAGGCGGATAGCCGACCGCTTTCCCGCGGGCACCATCGAGATCAGGGGGGAGTTCTTCGCCGCCCACCGCGAGGAGGTGGTCAATCTTATCAATAACGTGGAAAAGCAGCAGAAGGCCGACCGTCCCCTTGAGAGGATCATGGAGATATCGAACGGCAAGGGAAAGACCCTGGTGACGACCACGGGGGTTCACCTCGCCCGCCGTATCGGCGAGGCTCTCTCGCGCTCCTACAAGGGTGACTTCTCGTTCCAGTACGGGGACGGCGAGAAGACCCTCCGGGTTTACTGGGAACGTTAGAACCGTCCTGCACGCAGAACACCCTCTCCCCGCAGGCGGGGAGAGGGCGGAGCTTGTCCTGAGCGGAGCCGAAGGAGTGAGGGGCCTCCACTTCCACACGAGACCCTTATTTACTTCGACTGCAGCACCCTGTAGGAATCGTACTTGACGCCTTTCTGCACGGCCTTCTTCTCCTGCGAGCTCATCGGCGCCTCTATGGCCGACTCGTAGGCTTCCGTTTCGGAGAGCTCGTCCTTCACGGCGCCGCTCTGCACGGGCGCGTTCCTGAGCTTCTTTCTGGCCTTCCCGAGAACTTCCCGTGCGCCGTCGAGGTCGCCTTCGTCCACCATTCGCGCTGCCTCCTGACGGGCGGCGTTGGCCTCGAAGACGGCGGCGCGCTCCGCCACCTCGCGGTCGATGTTCTTGTCCACCGCGGCCCGGGTGCGGACATACTGAAGGCGAAGATCCTGCGAGGACTCGACGGTGCCCTTCGACCCCCGGGGCCTGTAGGTCATTCTCATCTCGCCGATGTGGTGCTCGCCCGCCCCGTACGAGGGAGCGTCGAGACGAACAATGATGCGGCGCCGCTCGCCGCCGGCGAGGTCGCCGAGATGGACCTGGTAGCGGTTGCCCTCGCGGTGATAGTCGTATCCCAGGACGTCGCTGATGACCACCTCGGGACGCACGTCGATGGTGATGGTCACGTCCAGGGCAACCACCTGCTGAATGAGGGAGAACTCCCGCGCCAGCATCTCGCCGATGCGATGGGGACGATCGATGTAGTAGTATGTCCCGCGGCCGTTCTCGGCCATGGAGGCGAGGAGGTCTTCGTTGAAGTCCAGGCCGACACCGAAGGTCGTGAGGGATATGCCCCGGCGGCTCTCACCGGTGACTATCCGCCCGAGCCTGCGGGGATCGGTTATTCCCCTGTTGGCGAGGCCGTCGGAGAGGAGAATGACACGGTTGACTCCCTCGGGGTCGTAGTGCCTGCGGACCTGATCGAACCCTTCGAGAAGGCCGGCGCCGAGATTGGTGCTCCCTCCCGGGTAGAGCCTCTCGATCATCCGCTTGGCGCCGTGCCGGTCCTCCAGGGCCTCGGAGGGGAGCAGCACCTGCACGTTCTCATCGTAGGCGATGACGGAGAAACGGTCACCGTACCGCAGGAGGTCCACCGCCTGCCGGGCCGCCTCCTTGACGTAGTCCATTTTCCCCGCCCGGGCCATGGATCCCGACTTGTCGATGACGAGGGCGACGTTCAGAGGCGGCCTCCGCTCGATCACCATCCCGTCGCCGACGGGGACGGTCACCTCTATCTCCAAGTGCCTCTCCCCCGGCTGGGCGATGTGGATGTAAGCGTTGTCGAAATTCGCCATGACCCTGACGCCCGACGACTCCCTCGCCGCGGCGCCGGTGACGAGGGCCGCCGAAACGGCGAGAACCGCCGCGACGAGGGCGGCGCTGCTTCTTCTGCTCTTCATCTCCATTCCTCCCGTTGGTGGTTGGCCGGAATCTTCTGGTCTCTGGACAACGGGGGGGTGAAAATGTTCCCCTGAAGGAGCAGGGAAGGAGCGAGACCCCTTTTTTCGGGGTTGACGGTAAACGAGCAAAAGGTGTATATATTCCCCCAGTGGCGCTATCGTCTAGGGGTTAGGACGGGTGGTTCTCAGCCATCAAGCCGGGGTTCGATTCCCCGTAGCGCTACCAATAAATTATCTCTCATGAATTGTCCCAGAGCGTGCAGAAGGCCTCCTTCTCGTCCCCCCCGCAGGACCTCACGACGGCCCACTTCAGGGTCACCGGCGCCAGCATGGTGGTGACGAAGGCCATGATGATCAGGGCCGAGAACTGGGCCTCGGTGAGGAGGGGCTCGGTGATTTCTCCCGCTGCGACGAGCTGGTTGCTGAGCGTCAGGACGACGGAGGCGACGACCATTTCCACCGCCCCGCGGCTGTTCATGCCGAACCCCGTCACGAGCGATTCCCAGTAGTTGCGGCGGACCGCGGCGTAGCCGAGACCGCACCCCACGACCTTGCCGATCATGGCCGCCGCGATTATGGCGAGGGCAAAGAGCAGAAAGCCCGCGTTCCAGGAGAGGTGGAGGTGGAAGGAGAGGGACGCGAAGAAAACCGGGACCAGGAAGCCGTAGCTGATGCCGAAAAAGCGGTCGCTCAGGGCGTCGAAGATCTTCGGGTCCATCACCTCCTTGCGGACGAACTGGCCGGCGAGAAAGGCCCCCATGATGAAGTGCAGCCCCGCCAGCTCGGCGAGAAAGGCCATGGCCAGCGCGAAGGCCATGGCAAAGGTGAAGGCGCTCCCCTCGCGGTCGGTGAGGCGTCGCGTGATCTTCGGCACGATGAAGTGCCCCAGGAGGATGGTGAGGCCGAAGAAGGACACCACCTTGACGATGATGAGGAGGATCTGCCCCACGTCGGCCGTCCCGCTCCTGGCGAGGCTCAGCAGTACCGAGAGGCCGATGAGGGCGAG
This sequence comes from Candidatus Rokuibacteriota bacterium, assembly GCA_030609125.1. Taxonomy (GTDB): domain Bacteria; phylum JAUVQV01; class JAUVQV01; order JAUVQV01; family JAUVQV01; genus JAUWCW01. The sequence continues at coordinate 891 of JAUWCW010000143.1, read as the reverse complement.
TATGTCGTCGGCGATGGCGGCGCCGATGATGACATGCCCCAGGGCCGTCTTGTTGATCCGCATGCTGTGAAGGACGATGACCTGAACGGCGATGGCCGAGATGGAGATGCCCATGCCGACGAAAAGAGACTGGAAGACCGTTCCCCCGAAGAGCCTCGTTACGAAGTAACCGATGATGAAGGGAAGCACGAAGCCGCCGATCGCCACGGCGAGGGAATGCCGGAGCTGCCTCAGAAGAACCTTGGGGTCCATCTCGAGGCCGGAGTGGAACATGACGAAGAAGATCCCGAGATCCGCCAGCAGCTCGATGCCGTCGGAAGGCTCGATCAATCCGAGAAAGGCGGGGCCGAGCAGGAGCCCGGCCAGCAGCTGTCCGAGCATGGGAGGCAGCCCGAGGCGGTTGAAGATGCTCCCCATGGCCCAGGCGGCAACGAGGATCAGCAGGAGGCTGAGCAGAAGATCGGTGGTTATCATGGGCCCCATTCTACCCTACCGGCCGGGGAGTACCGCTCCCTCCCTCCGCACTGTCCCGACAAGGGCGATTGGCGTTGTAAAAAAAACCCATTCTCCGTAAGATTGAATCGAATCGTCGGAGCTTTTCACCGGCCGCGGCAGAGGGAGTGACGGCATGAGAATGGGCGATGCATCCCCCCCGAAAGTTGTCTTTTCCACCGAGCGGGAAGACTTCACCTACGTGGGCATCAACATACCCTGCCAGAAGGCCTGCCCCGCCGCCACGAACATTCCCGCCTACATCCGTGCCCTCTTTGAAAAAGAGTACGGCCGCTCGTACGGGATCAACCGCTCGGTGAACATCCTCCCCGGTGTCCTCGGCAGGATCTGCTCCCGCCCCTGTGAGACGAAGTGCCGCCACGGGGAGGCTGAGCTGGG
>JAUWCW010000189.1 GCA_030609125.1 Candidatus Rokuibacteriota bacterium | reverse complement strand
GGATTCAGGGAGGAGGACTTCGCCCGGCTTCACCCCGGCGGGAATCTCGGGAAGAAGTGGCTCCGGGTGGGGGAGCTGATGCACCGGGGCGACGATCTGCCGGTCGTGAAGGGCACAACGCCCCTTCTCGAGGCCATCTATGCCATGAGCTCCAAGAAGCTCGGTGTGACCGCCGTCGTCGACGGCCGGGGCAGGCTCAAGGGGCTAATTACCGACGGGGACCTGCGACGGATGATCGAGAAGGGGGTCGATTTCGCCGGGACGGCGGTACAGGACGTCATGGCCGTCGATCCCTGGTGCGTAGCGGAGGAGGAACTGGGGGTCAAGGCCCTGCGGCTGATGGAGTCCCGGTCGATCACCTCCCTCACCATCACGGACGGCCGGGGCAGGCTCGTTGGGCTCATCCACATGCATGATCTTCTGCGGGCCGGAATAGCCTAGCCCGAAGCGAGTCTTCCCCCTCTCGAAAGGCTGTCTGGTTCGGTTTTTGCATGGTATACTGTCTCTCCGTATGGAAAAACGATCTTTGTGCCTGGAAAAGGCGAAAAGTGTCCGCTGCATCGTCCTTGATGTGGACGGCGTGCTCACCGACGGCCGGATCGTCATGGACGACGGGGGGGACGAGTGGAAATCCTTCAACGTCAGAGACGGCCTGCGCATCGTGATGGCCCGCAATCAGGGCATGAAGATCGCCTTCCTCACCGGCCGGGAGTCGGGTGCCGTCTCCCGGCGCGCGGCGGAGCTTTCGGTTGACCACGTTTTTCAGGGGGTTCGGGACAAGTCTCAAACTTTGGACGTCATCCTCGAAAGGACCGGTCTCGGCCGGGACGGCATCGCCTATCTGGGTGATGATATCCCCGACCTGCCGGCCATGAGAGCCGTTGGTCTTGCCGGAGCGGTGGGCGACGCCGCGCCGGAGGTTCTGGAGGCTTCCGACTGGAGGGCCCGCGCGGGCGGTGGCTGCGGAGCCGCCGGAGAGTTCATCGAGTTCATCCTGCAGTCCCAGGGACTGTGGAAAAAAGCTCTCAGGGAACAGGGAGGGTGACCGTGTCGACCTATCTCTTTGTCCGCAAGTACGGCAGCCGGCTGCTTCTCGGGCTCATTGCCGTGACGGTCACCGCGTCCGTCCTCTGGTTCCGCTCCCTCGAAGAGGAGGTGGGGACGGGGCAACTTCCGCCGTCGGCCCCGGTCATCGACAGCCGGGCGCAGATGATCACCCGGGACTTCCGGCACGTGGAGACCAGGATGAACCGGACCGCCTGGATCCTTGAGGCCGCGGTGGCGGAGATCTTCGAGAATAAGGCCAGGCTCCAGCGGGTGAAGATCACCTACTTCAGCCGCGACGACAAGCCCGTCATCGTGACGGGCAGACGGGCTCGCGTGGACCTGGGCAGCTGGAATGCGGAGCTTTTCGGAGACGTGCGCATCGTCGGGTACGACGGCTCCATTCTAAAGACGAGGCGCCTGGTCTGGGACAACAGATCTCAGAGGCTCAAAGCGCCCTGGCCCGTGAAGATCCGGAGCAGGCATCTGGACGTCACCGGAAGGCGGATGGTGGCCGATGTAGGCAAACAGTGGGTGAAGATCATCGGCAGGGTGAACTCCGCTGTCCGCCCTCCCGCAGGATCCACCATGCCCGCAGCTGACGACAAGGAATCAACCTGAGCAAGGAGAGTCTATGCCACGCAGTCGAGCGGTATGTGTTCCCCCGGTGTGCCAGACCCTGACGATGCTCGTTCTGCTCGCTTTCGGGTGGGCCGGGGCGGCTCCTCGGGCACAGGCTGCGGACGAGACCCAGGCTTCCATCAACATCACGGCGGACAAGATGGAGTATTTCACCGAAGAGAACCAGGTGGTCTTCACCGGCAACGCCGTGGCGGTGCAGGATGATATCACCCTCTCGGCGAGGACCATGAGAGTCACGCTGGCCGAGGGGAGCGGTCGCGAGACGGGGGCGGTGAAGAAGATAGTGGCCAAGGGCGACGTCACGTTCAGGCAGTTGGTGCCGGAGTCCGGGGCCGAGCGCTTCGCCACCGGAAAGAAGGGGGTCTACGATGCCGAGGAGGGTGTGGTGACCCTCAGCGGCTCCCCGAAAGTGTGGGAAGGCAAGAATGTCATCGTCGGCGAGGTGATGAAATTTTTTGTTGAGGAGAACCGGTTCCTTGTCGAGGGGCAGGTGGGCCTGACCGTCTTCACCGAAGGGGAGGACGGAGAGGCGAAGGAGCAGGGACAGCAGGAGAACCAGTGACGGTCATAAGGACGGAGAACATCGTAAAGGCGTACCACTCCAAGAGGGTGGTTGACGGCATCGACCTCGAAGTCAGACAGGGCGAGGTGGTGGGGCTGCTCGGACCGAACGGCGCGGGCAAGACGACCACGTTCTATATGATCGTGGGCCTCACCAGGCCTGACAGCGGCAGGGTCATGTTGGACGACGACGACATAACGGACCTGCCCATGTACCTGCGGGCCCGCAAGGGCCTCAACTACCTGCCCCAGGAGCCGTCGGTTTTCAGAAAGCTGACGGTGGCGGACAACATTCTCGCCGTCCTCGAGCACCTTCCGTACAGTCGACCGGAGAGGAACGAGATTATGGAGGGACTCCTGCAGGACCTGCACATCTCCCACCTCGCCGGCAGGCGGGCCCACTCACTCTCAGGGGGCGAGCGAAGGAGGGTTGAGATCTCCCGGGCCCTGGCGACGAAGCCGCGCTTTATTCTTCTCGATGAGCCCTTTGCCGGCATAGACCCCATAGCCGTGGTGGAGATCCAGAAGATCCTCTCCTCCCTGAGGGATCGGGGGATCGGTGTGCTCATTACCGACCACAACGTGCAGGAGACGCTGGAAATAACCGACAGGGCCTACATTATCTGCGAGGGCAGCATCCTCGAGACCGGAACGACGGAACAGATAGCCCACAGCGAAAAGGCACGGCAAATCTACCTCGGCGAGCGTTTTCAGCTCGGTGTCGGGAGAGTTTGAGGAGAAGCCGTGGACCTGCGACTATCCCTCAGGCCGGAGCAGAGGCTGGTTCTCACCCCGTCGCTGCAGCAGGCCATCAAGCTGTTGCAGTACTCCCGCCAGGAACTGGTCCAGTATGTGCAGCAGGAGCTGCTGGAAAACCCGACCCTCGAAGAAATGGCCGCCACCGAGCTGGTGCCGGAGGAGCCCGCGGCGGACGCGCCTGCCGAAACCGGGAAGGACGGCGGGGAAGCGAAGGATGTCGCTCAGGAGGTGGAGGGGGAGGGCGAGCGGGACTGGTCGGACCTTCTGCCCGAGTTCGACAACGGCTATGAGCCGTATCAAGCCAGGGAGGCGCCTTCCTACGAGAACATCATCTCCGCCGGCGTCTCCCTCCAGGAACATCTCCTCGAGCAGATGAACGTGTCGCTGCGGCATGAGCGGGAAAAGGAGATCGGCTTCGAGATCATAGGCAACATAGACGAGAGCGGCTATCTGCGGTCCGGCACGGAAGAACTGGCGGAGGGGCTCCGGGCGGAGCCGATGGAGGTGGAGGCGGTCCTCAGACAGGTGCAGGAATTTCATCCCCCGGGAGTGGCGGCCCGCGACCTGCAGGAGTGTCTTTCCCTTCAGCTTGCCGGCATGGGGCTGGAGGACTCCCTGGAGGGCCGGATAGTCAGGGGTCACTTGAAGGACCTCGAGGCCCGGCGCCTGAAGAAGATCGCCCGGGACGAGAAGACCACCGTCGAGGACGTCGTCCGGGCCGCGCGGGTCATTGCCGGCCTCGAGCCGAGACCGGGGCGGCCGTTCTCCCTCGAGACGGTTCAGTATGTGGTGCCGGACATCACCATCCACAAGGTCGGTGACGAGTACCAGGTGCAGCTCATCGACGAGGGTCTTCCGCATCTGCGCGTCAGCGGCTTCTACCGCCGCCTCTACCGCAGCGGGAAGCTCACGGGTGAGGACAAGGACTTTATCGAAAAGAAGATAAACTCCGCCCGCTGGCTGATCAAGAGCATCCTGCAGCGCCAGCAGACGATCATCCGGGTCGCCAGGAGCATCGTCAAGTTCCAGAGGGAGTTCCTGGACCACGGAATCAAACATCTCAAACCCCTGGTGCTGCGGACCGTCGCCGAAGACATCAACATGCACGAGTCCACGGTCAGCCGGGTTACCAGCAGGAAATACGCCCAGACTTCCCAGGGGATCCTGGAGCTGAAGTACTTTTTCAATAGCGGGATCAGCAGGAGCGGGGGAGAATCAATGGCCTCCATTTCCGTCATGGACCTGATCCGGGGGCTGATCGAGCAGGAAGATACGCAGCGGCCGCTGAGCGATCTGGAGATCGTTCGCCTCCTCCAGAGAGACCACTTCCTCACCATTGCGCGTCGCACGGTGGCGAAGTACCGCAGCCTGCTGAACATCATGCCCGCCAGCCGCCGCCGCCAGGTATACTGATCGTTGAAAAAGCGCCGGCAAATTGCTATCGTTTAGTTGTGCTGACTGCTCACGACCGCCGGAGTGGCACCGCCGGTTCCGCCGGACCCGCGGCCGGCCCTGTTCCCGGAAAACGTTCGAATCACTAAGGAGGTTCCGACAGCTATGGCTTTTCCGTTGACTATCACCGGGAGACACATCGAGGTAACTGAGGCGCTGCGCGATCACGCAGTCGAAAAGATGAACCACGCCTGCCGTCTTCTCGACAAGATCAGCGCCGCTCACATCACTTTCTCCGTGGAGAAATACCGTCACATCAGCGAAGTCGTCATACAGGTTCGCGGCGTCACGTTGCGCAGC